>VGVX01000010.1 GCA_016873845.1 Ignavibacteria bacterium | reverse complement strand
TGTACATGTTCCGGCAAAGACTTGAGGTCGCGAGCGAATCTATTTGTTCGCTGAAGAACTCTCTTATGCAATAAAATCGTCGAACGAATGTATTTCGTTCATCTTTTTGTTTCGAATGTCGTCATCGGCTTCATGAAGTCCAATTAAGAATTCTTCACGATATAATTTTTTGGGTGGAATTGTTGATTCAAGGAACTCTTGAATAGTTTTATAAGCATCGATAAGTTTTGTTAATTGTTCTTCGGAGATATTTATTGTTTCAGTGGTCATAGGTATTCCTTTCAAGTAGCACACTGCAAAGTAAGAAGTCTTGCGGACATAAACAAACATCGAAGTTATGTTTTGTGATGTATCTGTAGGATATTTTTTTACAAGCTTGTGATGAATCTAATTGAACCATTTATGGTGAGTTATATCGAAGCATTGCAAGCTGGATCGTTTATTGAGACAAAGAAATTAGTTTTGCTGAAGTGAAATGAAAAAAGATGACATCTTTAATTCAATGAAGTGAATACTTCAACTTATTTGTAATTATAATTAGAACCGAAGTCCTTAGAAATCAATTTTTTTTAATCCCACGATTAAGCGTGAAGTTTTTATAATCAAAAAAGAATACACTCAAAGCTCCAAATTTCTGTAGATATCTTTACGGTGAGCAATCCGCTTGAGGTAAACCGCTTTGTCATCGTATGAGAAAATAATTCTATAATCTTTTACTACAACGACTCGATAATTGCCTTTAGGAGCAGCCATAGCCCGAACATTTAATTCAACGTGAAAGACGTCTTCGCAAAAATTCATTGCATCGACAGAAGTTTTATAAAATCTTTACCAAAATTTTCAATATCCAATCTTCAATCTTCAATCTGCAATCTTTAATCTGCAATCTGCGACCTGCAATCTGTGACCTGCAATCTGCGATTTACGATCTCCCATCTTCAATCACCAATTCCAATTCTCAATTGAATCTCTAAGCCCATCTTTCTATATTTGTACAAAATTTTTGAAAATTTCTTACAGAATTGAAACGATTTGAAGTTCTACGATAAAACTATTCTCGATAACTGTATAAAAGTCCTCACAGAAAAGAACACTCATGTAAAATCTTTTTCACTTGGAATTTGGATTGATGTCGGTTCACGTGATGAAAACATGGTTAACAACGGGATCAGCCATTTTATTGAACATTGTGTTTTTAAGGGAACTCAAAGACGAACTGCGCGGCAGATTGCTCTCAGTCTCGAAGCTTATGGCGGTTATTTAAATGCATTTACAACAAAAGAACATACTTGTTTTTATGCCCGTGCTCTGAGTGCTCAAGTTCCAAAAGCTTTTGATGTACTTTCTGATTTGATCACTTCCGCAACATTTAAACAAAAGGAAATCGAAAAAGAGAAACAAGTCGTCATAGAAGAGCTTGTGACTTACGAAGACACTCCAGAAGAACATATTCCTGAACTCCTAGATACTGAATTATACTCACCTCATCCACTTGGTTATCCGGTTATTGGCACCAAAAAGAATCTAGAAAACTTTACTCAAAAACACTTACAAAATTTTATTGAAGAGAAGTACATTCCTTCAAGAATGATCATCTCAGCGGTTGGTGATATAGAGCACGAGAAAATTGTTAGCCTGGCGAATAATTATTTTAGTTCGTCAAAAAATAGACTCAATGATTTTTCAAGATCGAAACCAAGATTGAATAATCGTTCAAAATCATTACGAATGGAAAAGGACATAAACCAAGTTCACATCTGTCTTGGCAGAAAAACGTTTGGTGTGAAGAATAGCAATCGAACCAATCTTGCAGCGCTCAATACTATACTCGGTGGGGGAACAAGCAGCAGACTTTTTCTTAATATTAGAGAAAAATATGGATTCGCATACAATGTTTATTCGTTTTTAAGCAGTTATTATGACTCGTCGACATTCGGAGTTTACATTTGCACTTCACCAAGAAATCGTGACCGTTCTATTGACTTGATATGGAATGAATTAAATAAGTTGAAAAATAATCCAATCAGCAAATCAGAATTGAAAAAAGTCAAAGAACACATCAAGGGAACTATATCGCTCGGATTGGAAAGCACATCATCGAAAATGATTCATCTGGCAACATCTGAGTTATATTTTAATCGTGTGAAGTCAATCGATGAGATTTTTGCAGAAGTTGATTCTATAACTTCTGAAGGGATTCAGAACTTGGCTAAAGAATTATTCGATAGAAGTTCATTTACAACTGTTACAATCGAACCGAAGAACAGCGTTACAATGAACTAAGAGGTGAGGAACAAATGGAAATCGCTAAAGAAATAAAGAGAGAAACAAAAGTGCCGCAGATCTCCGAACGTGCGAAATCAATGCAGGCTTCTCCACTGAGAAAACTTGCGGCAATCGCAGATGCGAGGAAAAAGCAGGGAGTGAAAATCTATTTTTTGAATATTGGTCAGCCTGATCTTCCAACCGATCCGGAAGTTTTCAATGAAATTCAAAAACGTCAGCAGCGTACTATTGCTTACGCACCATCAAACGGGATTGCTGAAACTTTGACTGCATGGAAAACATATTTCAAACATTATGGAATTGAATTTGAAGAAAGCGAAATGATCGTAACTGCAGGTGGTTCGGAAGCGATTATTTTCGCAATGTGTTCGATATGCGATGCGAATGATGAAATTATTGTCTTCGAGCCGTTTTATACTAATTATAATGGATTCGCAACTTTATCAGACGTAAAATTGAGTGCTGTTCCGCTGAGCATTGAAAATGGCTTTCATCTCCCGTCTAAAGAAATTATTGAAAAATACATCACGCCAAAAACTAAAGGAATACTTTTAAACAATCCTTCAAATCCAACTGGTGCAATTTACTCAAGAATGGAGCTTGAAGGTGTTGTCGAACTTGTAAAAAAACATAATTTATTTCTGCTGTGCGATGAAGTCTACCGCGAATTTGCTTACGACAGCGAATTTATAAGCGTGATGGATTTCCCGGAAGTCTCTCAACAGACAATTTTATTAGATAGTTGTTCTAAACGTTTTAACGTTTGCGGTGCAAGAATCGGTGTGATTGCAAGTCATAATAAAGATGTTATCCAAAGTGCATTTAAATTTGGAATGGCAAGGCTTTGTGTGGCAACTATCGAACAGCTTGCAGTAATTCCGTTGTTAAATTCACCGGAAAAATTTACCAAACCGATAGTAGATGAATTTAGAAAAAGAAGAGATGTCGTTCACGAATGTTTGAAGGATATTCCGGGTGTTACTTTCTACAAACCCGAAGGAGCTTTTTATATCGTAATTGGACTGCCAGTAAAAGACTCAGAACATTTTTCGAAATGGCTGATTGAAGAATTTGAATATGAGAACGAAACGATATTATTAGCCCCGGCCCAAGGTTTTTACGCCACGCCTGACAAAGGAATGAATGAAGTCCGTTTAGCGTTTATGTTGAATGTGGATGAAATGAAAAGATGTTTGAATATCTTGAAGATTGCTTTAGAGATTTATAAAGAGAAATTTGGTTCATAATTTGTTGTTTGAATTATAGGAATAAGAATGCCGACTTTAACAATAAATAATAAACAATACGAATTTACCCCCGGCGAAACTGTCATCGAAGTTGCCGAAAGGAACGGAATAAATATTCCGCATTACTGCTGGCATCCGAGATTATCAGTATCAGGGAATTGCAGAATGTGCTTAGTTGAAATTGAGAAAATTCCAAAACTTGCAATTGCATGTTCGACTACTTGTATGGACGGAATGATAGTTCATGTCGATTCCGAAAAAGCGGTCTTTGGACGCGAACATGTCATGGAATTTTTGCTGATCAATCATCCACTCGATTGCCCAATTTGTGACGAAGCAGGTGAATGCAAACTGCAAGATTATGCATATCATCACGGAACCGGTGAAAGCAGATTCATCGAAGAAAAAAATCACAAGCCAAAAAGAGTAAAGCTCGGTCCATATGTAATGTTCGATGCAGAAAGGTGCATTTCGTGCTCACGTTGTATCCGATTCTCAAAAGAAATTGCGAAGGAAGATCAACTCACGTTTGTGCAAAGAGGAGATCGCGTTACAATCGAAACTTTTCCGGGTAAAGATTTTGATAATCCATATTCGTTGAATGTGGTGGATATTTGTCCCGTAGGTGCATTGACGAATATCGATTTTAGATTTAAAGCACGGGTTTGGGATATGTCATCAACTCTAAGCATCTGTCCCGGCTGCTCGCGCGGATGCAGCATCGATGTTTGGACCCGCAACAATGAAATTCTACGGCTCACACCACGATTTAATGAAGAAGTAAACGATTATTGGATGTGCGACAACGGCAGAATCAATTCTTTCAAACATGTTAATGCAGGATCGAGGATCGACGGACCCAGAATTCGAAAAAGCGGTGAACTAACTTCCGTCGGATGGGATGAAGCCATTAGCAAATCTGTTTCAGAGTTGAAACGATTCAAACCGTCTGAAATAGCTGTAATTGGTTCTTCCTTTGGAACAGTGGAAGATAACTATGCCTTGCTTAAATTCGCAAAAAATGTTCTTCGTACAAAAAATTTAGATTTGGTTGAACATATTCATCCGGGAGATGAAGATGAAATCTTAATTCGTGAAGACAAAACTCCGAACTCGCTTGGTGCAAAACTCGCCGGTGTCGTTCCTCAAAAAGATGGGATGAACTTCTCGCAAATCATTGAGGGAATTAAAAACAAATCGATCCGCTGCTTAATCTCCATGGAAGAAGATTTCGTTGCACTCTCTTCTGAGAATGTTACTTTAACTGAAAACTTAGATCTGTTTATTATACTTGCTTCGAATTTTAATGAGTCGACCAAATATGCTCACATTGTTTTTCCGGCAGCAGCGTTCGCTGAAAAGAATGGTGTGTTCGTGAATTTCGAAGGTCAAGCACAGCGGATTCGTCCTGCCGTTATGACTGTCGAAATGGATCGAAGCTTGGAAGGAATGAATCTAAGCCGATTGGATAAGTTCGGTACAGAATTCGACCGATGGGGAAAATCAAAAAAGATGAATGCATTTTCTTCATGGAAGATAATCACAAAGCTCGCGAATGCTTTAGGGGTAAAATTCAATTTCGAAACTTCTGAAGACGTATTCATTGAGTTGTGTGAAGTCAATAAAGAATTTAAAGATCTAGATTACGATAAGCTCGGAAGCAATGGCGTAAAATTAAAAAGCTACAAAAAAATTCAAGAAAAAATTCCGGTGTGATAAATGGAAATTTTGATCGCTCTTGGTAAAATTATTATTGCAATTGGAGCAATATTATTTACAGTAACCTACTTGGTCTATTTTGAAAGAAAGATAAGTGCATGGATACAAGACCGTGTCGGACCCAATCGTGTCGGCTGGTTTGGTTTGCTTCAAGCACCGGCCGATGTTCTGAAACTCTTTTTCAAAGAAGATATTGTTCCGCTTGCAGCAAATAAGGTCATTCATGCATTCGCACCGATCATTTCGTTAACGATTGCACTCTCGACTTATGCAGTCATTCCGATCGGACCCGAAGTCGAACTTCTTGGATATAAAGTTAAGCTTGTTGTTGCAGATGTGGATGCTGGAATTTTATTCATTCTCGCTTTCACATCGATCGGAGTTTATGGTTTGACTCTCAGTGGATGGTCGTCGAATAATAAATATTCTCTGCTCGGCGGATTGCGTTCCGCTGCACAAATGATCAGCTATGAATTATCGATGGGAATTTCGGTTGTTGGAGTTTTAATGCTCGCAGGTTCACTCAGCATTTCAAACATAGTTGAGTATCAATACGGATGGATGTGGATGGCAGTTCTCCAACCGATTGGATTTATTACTTTTGTAGTTTCAGCATTTGCAGAAACCAATCGTCTTCCGTTCGATCTTCCTGAGGCAGAACCTGAACTTGTCGGAGGTTATCATACAGAATACAGCAGCTTGAAGTTCGCAATGTTCTTTCTGGCGGAGTATGCAAACATGATAGTCGCGAGTGCATTGATTGTCTCATTATATCTCGGCGGCTGGCAGTTTCCGTACGCTCAGGAATTCGGATTAAGTTCAGGCTTAACCGTATTGCTACAAGTGTTTTCTTTTATTGCAAAAGTTCTGTGCGTTCTTTTTGTTTTTATTTGGGTGAGATGGAGTATCCCAAGATTTCGTTACGATCAATTGATGAACCTCGGCTGGAAAGTTATGCTTCCGCTGTCGCTGGTAAACTTAATTTGGGTTGCATTCTTAATTTATGTTTTTAAGATTTAATCAGAGGATATCGAATGGCTGTTGTAAAGAAAAGACTTAAAGATTTAACTCTGCTTGAAAAACTTTACATTCCGGAAATTGTAAAAGGAATGCTGTTGACACTGAAGCATCTTGTCAGTCCGAAATTCACCCGTCAATATCCGGAAGTAAAATATGTGCAGCCGGAATCCTACCGCGGCAGACCTGTTCTAGTTGAAGATGGTGGAAAAGAAAGATGCGTTGCCTGTAGTTTATGTTCGCGTGTTTGTCCTGCACTTGCAATTGATGTTCAAGCCGCTGAGACAATTGATGAAAAGGAACGATATCCCGAACGGTTCGAAATAAATATGCTTAGATGCATCTTCTGTGGATTCTGTGAAGAAGTCTGCCCAGAAGAAGCTATTGTAATGAGCAAAGATTACGAACTCACCTTCTTAAATTATAAAGATGCCATTTACGGTAAAGATAAACTTCTTACTCCGGTCGAAAAACTTAAAGACCGAATTGAGTTTTTAAGAAAGTATAGATAATCTAATAGTTATATTTTTTTGCTCAAACTTTTCTCTGTGCGCTTTGTGGTACTCTGTGTAACTCTGTGGTGATTTTTTTTTCTTTCACAAGGGGTCACAATGATCAAACTCGGTTAAAAATTTAAAATTGCATTCAATATTGTAAAATCACTTACCATTAATTAACTTAGCCAAAAAAGTTAAAGAGCATGTTCGCCAAAGTTTTTTGTGCAGCGACATACGGCATAGACGCATTCATCATCGAAGTTGAAACTCACATCGAGAATCAAGTTCCGTCGTTCACAATTGTTGGTCTGCCTGACAGTGCAGTAAAAGAAAGCCGTGAAAGAGTTTTTGCCTCGATAAAAAATTCTGAATACACATTTCCGAGTAAAAAAATAACGATAAATCTTGCACCTGCTGATATCAAAAAAGAGGGCAGCTCATTTGATCTTCCAATTGCATTAAGCATTCTCCAATGCAATGGTTCTATTGAACTTCAAAATCTTGATAAGTACTTAATTCTCGGTGAACTTTCACTCGATGGATTTTTGCGTCCAATACGCGGTGTTCTTCCGATTTGCATCCGAGCAAGAAAAGAAGGATTCAAAGGAATTATTCTCCCGGAGAAAAACGCACTCGAAGCTTCTATTGTCGATGGACTTGATGTTTACTCAGTGAGTGGGCTCGGCGAATGCATTAATCTGTTGAACAATATTGAATCTGCTGCTCCGCTGCGAACAGATGTAAATGAAGTTTTCAAACACGCTTTGGATTACTCGTTCGACTTTTCTGAAGTCAAAGGGCAGGAGAATGTGAAACGTGCCTTAGAAGTTGCTGCAGCCGGCTCACATAATATTTTAATGATTGGTCCGCCTGGTTCAGGAAAAACTATGCTCGCGCGAAGACTTCCATCAATTTTACCAACTCTAACTTTTGAAGAAGCATTGGAGACAACAAAAATCCACTCAGTTGCCGGCTTACTTCAATTTGATAGTCCGCTTGTAACAAACCGTCCATTCAGAAGTCCGCATCATACAACCTCGGACGTTGCTCTAATTGGCGGAGGAACTATCCCGCGTCCAGGTGAAGTTTCGTATTCACATAATGGAGTTTTATTTTTGGATGAGCTTCCTGAGTTTAAAAAAAATGTTCTCGAAGTTTTGCGTCAGCCGCTTGAAGATCGAAGAGTAACAATAAGCAGATCAAAAATGACTCTGGAGTTTCCCTCGAACTTCATGCTCGTCACTGCAATGAATCCATGTCCGTGCGGTTTTTTTACAGATCCAACAAAAGAGTGTACTTGTACTCCGCAGCAAATTCAAAAATATCTTTCAAGAATATCCGGACCGCTTTTAGATAGAATTGATATTCATATCGAAGTACATGCGGTTAAGTTTAAGGAGCTAATGTCATCAAGTTCCGCAGAATCGTCAAAAGAAATTCGAGATCGAGTAACAACTGCAAGGATGGTGCAACTGAAAAGATTTAGTGAGGTCGAAGGAATTTATTCTAATTCTGGAATGACGAATAAGCTTGTAAAAAAGTTTTGCTCGATAGATTCAGCGGGTGAAGAGCTGCTAAAAACCGCCATCACAAAACTCGGTCTTTCTGCCAGGGCGTATGATAGAATTCTTAAGGTTTCTCGGACTATTGCTGATCTTGAGGGTAACGAAAAAATCTTACCTCAACATCTAAGCGAAGCAATTCAATACCGCAGCTTGGATAGAAATAGCTGGTTTTCTCAATAAAAAATCATACCATAATAAATAATTTCCCTATAATAATTTTTTTCCTTTCTTATGGACTAAACATTATTGCATTTGACACTTTTTTTTAATAAACTTGTAAGCTCAAAATTGGATTTTTACGGGTAGACGCCGGAGTTGGAGAGCCGGGGCGGACTGTAAATCCGTTGGCAAATGCCTTTGGGGGTTCGAATCCCTCGCTACCCACAACATATTAACTAAATATTCAACTTATCTCTAAAATACAATCTAATAATGTGAGATAAGTTGTTCTTTAAATTTTGTAATGCACATGCTGCGGGAGTAACTCAGTTGGCTAGAGTCACAGCCTTCCAAGCTGTTGGTCGCGGGTTCGAGTCCCGTCTCCCGCTCGAAGAGAGATTGTGAATTCTAAAAAGTCTTCGCTTCAAAGAAATCAAATCACTCGCTCAATCAACAAGCTTGCGTAGCTCAGTTGGTAGAGCACTTCCTTGGTAAGGAAGAGGTCACCGGTTCAATCCCGGTCGCAAGCTCAACAAAGAAAAAATAGAAGACGATGAGAGATATAATAACATTAGAATGTACAGAGTGTAAGAGAAGAAATTACACAACAACTAAAAACAAAAAGTTGCACTCCGGCAGAGTTGAATTTAAAAAGTTTTGTAAGTGGTGTAACAAACATACAACTCATAAAGAGACCAAATAAGTTCTACGTCAGTAGCTCAATTGGCTAGAGCAGCGGTCTCCAAAACCGCAGGTTGGGGGTTCGAGTCCCTCCTGACGTGCACAAACAGGTATTTATATGAAAGAAAAAATAATAAACTTCTTTTCCGATGTCGTTAAAGAAATGAAAAAAGTCACTTGGCCTACAAAAGACGAACTAAGAGAGTCGACAGTTATTGTTATTGTCACTTGTGTTATTCTGGCAGCGTTTGTTTATGCCATTGATATGATATTAAGTAATCTAATTAAGGGATTGTTCTAGGCAATGACTCATAAGTGGTATGTAGTTAGAACTTATTCTGGACATGAGAAACGTGTGAAGACTGCTCTCGAAAACGAAATCGAATATCAGAGTTTGCAGGATTACATTAAACAGGTTCTGATCCCTACAGAAAAAGTATTTGAAGTAAAAGACGGAAAGAAGAAAAGTAAGAGCAAAAGTTTTTTCCCAGGATATGTTTTGATAGAAGCGATCCTGGATAAAAAAATAATAGATATTATTCTTAGTGTCCCATCGGTAATGGGATTTTTAGGCAATCGAAATAATCCGCAGACTCTTCATGCTGATGAAATCAAACGAATTTTCGGAAAAATTACAGAAGAAGCTACGGGTGAAAGATTAGAGAATCCATTCCGTCTTGGTGATGCAATTAAAATTATTGATGGACCATTTAATAATTTCAATGGTGTCGTTCAAGAAGTAAATAACGAAAAAATGAAACTGAAAGTAATGGTTAGCATCTTCGGGAGGAAAACTCCTGTGGAGCTTGACTTCATTCAAGCTGAGTTAGAAAAATAATTAGAGAGAATTTTTTATGGCAAAGAAAGTAACTGGTTTTATTAAGCTTCAAATTCCTGCAGGTCAAGCAAATCCTTCACCACCTGTTGGACCGGCATTAGGTCAAAAAGGTGTGAATATAATGGAGTTTTGCAAGCAGTTTAACGCAAAGACTTCAGACAAAGCTGGTTTAATCATTCCAGTTGTGATTACAGTTTATTCGGATAAATCATTTACATTTATTACTAAAACCCCGCCTGCTTCTATTTTATTATTGAAAGCAGCAAAGCTTGAAAAGGGTTCACCAGAACCAAATAGAAATAAAGTCGCAAAAGTTACAAAAGATCAAGTTAGAGAAATTGCCACATTGAAAATGCCTGACTTAAATGCAAACGACGTTGATCATGCAATGAGTATGGTCGAAGGGACTGCAAGAAGCATGGGAATTTTAGTTGAAGGCTAATCATATTTATAAAGGTTGATTATGAAAGTAAGCAAAAGATCAAAAGAAAATTTTAAGAAAGTTGATTCAAAAAAAGATTATAAAATTAATGAAGCAATCGATTTAGTCAAGGGACTTTCTAATTGTAAGTTTGATGAATCAGTTGATGTAGCAGTGAGACTTGGTGTTGATCCACGACATTCTGATCAAATGGTTCGTGGAACTGTTGTTTTACCGCATGGCACCGGAAAAAAAGTAAGAGTTTTAGTACTAACTAAAGGTGCGAAAGAAGAAGAAGCAAAAGAAGCAGGTGCCGATCATGTCGGATTTGATGAAATGATCAAGAAAATACAAGAAGGATGGTTTGATTTCGATATCGTGATCGCAACTCCAGATGTTATGTCTGAAGTTGGTAAACTTGGAAAGATTCTTGGAACACGCGGTTTAATGCCGAATCCAAAGAGCGGAACTGTAACCAACGATATTAGTAAAGTTGTAAAAGAAGTCAAAGCCGGAAAAATTCAATTCCGTGTAGATAAAGCCGGAATTGTACATGCTTCAATTGGAAAATCTTCTTTTGATGAAACCAAGCTGCAAGAAAATTTGAAAGCTTTCTTAAGCATGATTGTTAAATTGAAACCTTCCTCTGCGAAGGGTCAATATGTCAAGAGCGTTTATATGTCAAGTACGATGAGTCCAGGTGTGCGGATTGATCGCAATGAAGTTGCTGCGCTCTAATAAATAAGAATTTACGCACTCATAAATAGCTTCTATATTTAGATAACAAGTGTAAAGTTCAGACAGGAAATACTATGAACAAAACAGAAAAGGCGGAAATAATCTCAAATTTTGCCGAGAAGTTTCAAAATACTTCGGCTTTGTATTTGATTGATTATACCGGAATTACTGTCGAAGAAGTTAGCGAACTTCGAAGAGAATTCCGCAAATCAAAAGTTGAATACAAAGTCATCAAGAATACTCTCGCGAAACGAGCGATTGATGAAGCCAATAAATTTGACAAGCTTAAAGATTATTTTGTAGGGATGACAAGTGTTGCTATTAGCTCTGATGATCCTGTCGCACCAGCAAAAATAATCAAAAAGTACAAAGATAAATTTAACAAGCTTGATCTTAAAGCATGCTACATCGAGAGCAGTTTTTACGATGGATCTAAGCTTAATGAAATTGCATCACTTCAAACAAAACCAGAAATTATTGCTGGAATTTTAGGAAGTCTGCAATCACCAATCAGTGGAATTGTTGGATCAATCAATGCAGTTATGCGCGATCTAGTTGGTGTTTTAGATGCAATTGCAAATAAAAAAGAATCAAATTAAAAATTTTATTTTAGGAGATTAAAATGTCAGAAAAAATTGCCGGATTAGTTGAACAGATTAAAGGCTTAACATTAATTGAAGCAGCAGAATTGAAGAAGGCATTAGAAGATGAGTTCGGTGTGACAGCAGCAGCTCCGGTTGTTATGGCAGCAGGCCCAGCAGGTGGCGCGGCAGCTCCAGCGCAAGAGGAAAAAACTGAATTCACAGTTATGTTAACCAGTGCAGGTGCACAAAAAATTAATGTTATTAAAGTAGTTAGATCACATACTGGATTAGGTTTAAAGGAAGCTAAAGACTTAGTTGACGGTGCACCAAAACCTGTTAAAGAAGCTATCAGCAAAGATGAAGCTGAAAAAATAAAGAAAGAGATTGAAGAAGCTGGCGGTTCAGTCGAGCTTAAGTAATCTTTTTGCTTATAATTTTTTTACTAAAACGGGAAGTGATGAGTTGAAAAATCGACTCATCATTTTTCCGTTTTATTGCGTTTATATGAAATACAATATTTTATCAAGTTAATGGAGAATTAAATTGTCAGAACGAATATCATTCTCGAAGATCAAACCGGTTATTGATACTCCTGATTTACTTGCGGTACAATTAAGTTCATACGAAGATTTTTTACAAGCTAACATTCCTCCAACTGGGAGAGAAAATAAAGGCTTACAGAGTGTTTTTCTTGCGAACTTTCCTATTTACGATACCCGCGAGAATTTCAAATTAGATTTTGTTGAATACTATCTTGAGAAACCAAGATTCACTATCACTGAATGCCAAGAACGTGGATTGACTTTTGCCTGTCCATTAAAAGCAAAACTTAGGCTGTCGATCAAGGATTTGGATTCGCAAGAATTTGCCGAGTCTATTGAACAAGGTGTGTATCTTGGAAATCTTCCTTTTATGACAGAGAAAGGAACCTTCATTATAAATGGTGCCGAGAGAACTATCGTTAGTCAGCTGCACCGTTCACCTGGAGTAGTATTCGCTGAATCACGCCATCCAAATGGTACGATGATTTACACAGCTCGAATAATTCCTTTTAGAGGTTCTTGGGTTGAATTCGCGACGGATATTCAGAATGTAATGTATGTCTATATCGACCGTCGAAAAAAGTTTCCAGCTACTACGTTATTACGCGCACTTGGATATTCCTCTGATGAACAGATACTCGAACTTTTTGAATTGGCCGACGAAGTTGATGTAGATAAGAGTGACATAAAAAAATTCATTGGTAAAAAATTAGGAAACGATTTAATCGATTTCTCAACTGGTGAAATTTTTGCTTTCAAAGATTCTGAATTTACTGAAGAAGCTCTCAAGAGAGCAAAGAAAGCAGGAATCAAAGCGATCAAATTTATTAAAGATGATCAGCCGATTGATGGGCATATCATTATTAATACTCTCGGTAAAGATATTTCAAGAAGCGAAGATGAAGCTCTTGAAGCAATTTATAAACAACTGCGTTCAACAGAAGCGCCGGATTTAGAAACAGCCCGCGGATTGATCGATAAATTGTTTTTCAATCCAAAGAGATATGATCTTGGAGAAGTTGGTCGTCACAGAATGAACACAAAGCTTGGATTGACTGTGCCAGGCGACATTACAATTCTAACAAAAGAAGATATTCATACTATTATCAAATATTTAATTGAGCTTAAAGACCAAAAACGTTCTGTCGATGATATTGATCATTTAGGAAATCGTAGAGTCAGAACTGTTGGTGAGCAATTAACTTCTCAATTTAATGTAGCATTTGCACGTCTTGCAAGAACGATCAAAGAAAGAATGAACTTACGCGAATCCGAAAACTTCACTCCTCAGGATTTAGTCAATGCAAGAACGATTTCAAGCGTGGTTAATGCGTTCTTTGGTACAAATCAATTATCACAATTCTTAGATCAAACTAATCCACTCGCCGAGTTGACTCATAAGAGAAGGTTGAGTGCTTTAGGACCAGGTGGTCTTACAAGAGAGCGGGCAGGATTCGAAGTTCGTGACGTTCACTACACTCATTATGGACGATTATGTCCAATCGAAACTCCCGAAGGTCCAAACATTGGATTAATCTCATCACTTTGCATTTACTCTAGAATAAACAGATTTGGTTTCATTGAAACTCCCTACAGAAAAGTTGCAAAGAACCAGGCAACCGACGAAGTAGAATACCTTACTGCCGAGAGAGAAGATGAAGTTACAATTGCGCAGGCAAATGCTGTACTCGATGAAAAAAGCAAATTTGTAAATGAAAGAGTGAAATCAAGATTTAAGGGAGATTTTCCTGATACTGAACCAGCAAACATTGATTATATGGATGTTGCTCCAAGTCAGATTGTAAGTCCGGCTGCTGCACTGATTCCATTTCTTGAGCATGATGATGCTAACCGTGCACTTATGGGCAGCAACATGCAGCGTCAAGCGGTTCCATTATTCTCACCAAAATCTCCGCTTGTCGGAACAGGAATGGAACATAAAGTTGCTTTAGACTCTCGTGCGATGATAGTTGCTGAAACGAGTGGTGTTGTGCTTTCGTGTGATTCAACTCACATTACTGTTGAATACGATATGACGGAAGATGAAAAATTAACTTCATTCCATGAAAAGAACATTGTTAATTATGATCTGACTAAATTCCAGCGGACAAATCAAGACACATGTTTAAACCAGAAACCAATTGTACTAGAAGGTTCAAAATTCGAGAAAGGTGCAGTATTGGCCGATGGTTTCGGTACCGAGCAAGGTGAACTTGCTTTAGGAAGAAATGTTCTAGTCGCATATATGCCTTGGAGAGGATATAATTTCGAGGATGCTATTATCGTGAATGAACGTCTCGTTGCAGATGATGTTTACACCTCAATTCATATTGAGGAGTTCGAACTCCAAGTACGAGAAACAAAACGTGGCGAAGAAGAGCTTACTCGCGAAATCCCAAATGTTAGTGAAGATGCAACAAAAGATCTAGACGAAAATGGTATCATCCGTGTCGGTGTTGAAGTAAAAGAAAATGATATATTAATCGGGAAAATTACTCCAAAGGGTGAAACGGATCCAACACCAGAAGAAAAATTATTAAAGGCGATTTTCGGTGATAAAGCTGGTGACGTAAAAGATGCATCGCTGAGAGCGAATCCTGGTATGAAAGGTGTGGTGGTTGCAACTAAATTATTCAGCAGAAAACGAAAAGATGCCGAAGGTAAAAAGGAAGAGAAGAAAGCACTCGAAAATCTTGATAAGGAACTCAAGCGAAATACTCTTGAATTAAAAGATAAATTTGCCGAGAGACTTGGTGCGATTTGCGATGGTGAAGAATCTTTAGGGATCAAGTTCAAAGATGGAAGTACAGCAATAAGAAGCGGCACGGGATTAAAACAAAGTAACTTTGAATCGCTCGGTGATGACATTCACAATTTGGACTTCGAAAGCGATTGGATGAATGGCAGAAAGAAGAATTCTCTTGTCAAGAAATTATATCAAAATTATAAAATAAAGCTTGAAGAAGTAGAAGAAATTTATAAAAGACAAAAAGCTAAGATACAAACCGGTGATGAACTACCCCCCGGAATAGTACAATTGGCCAAAGTATTTGTTGCGAAGAAAAGAAAAATCTCCGTTGGAGATAAAATGGCAGGTCGTCATGGAAATAAAGGTGTAATTGCAAAAGTTGTTCCTTCCGAAGATATGCCTTATACGCCTGAAGGACAGTCTGTAGATATAATTTTAAATCCTCTTGGCGTTCCTTCAAGAATGAACCTTGGGCAATTGTATGAATGCGCACTTGGTTTAGTTGCACAAAAACTTGGAGTGAAGTTTGCAACTCACATCTTCGACGGTGCCAAATGGGAAGATATTCAAGGATTTATGAATAAAGCGGAAGTCAATGCGAACACAACATTATATGATGGGCGTTCTGGAGAAGCTTTCGACAGGCCTGTTACCGTTGGTGTCATTTATATGATGAAACTCTCGCATTTAGTTGATGACAAACTCCATGCACGTTCAATTGGACCTTACTCGCTTATCACTCAGCAGCCACTCGGCGGAAAAGCTCAGTTTGGTGGACAGCGATTTGGTGAAATGGAAGTTTGGGCACTCGAAGCTTACGGCGCAGCAAATACACTGCAAGAAATTCTCACAGTAAAGAGTGACGATGTTATAGGTCGTGCAAAAATTTATGAAGCGATCGTAAAAGGTGAAAACCTTACTGAAGCTAGCATCCCAGAATCATTTAATGTTCTGACAAGAGAGCTTCAAGGTTTATGTTTAGAATTTAATGTTGAACATGAATAAATACTTTTTAAAAGAAAAAGAAAAGAGTTTTAACCATGGCAATTAGAGCACAAGATTACACAAGTAAAAACATTTCAAAAATTACAATCAGTTTGGCAAGTCCGGATGCAGTTTTGAAAAGATCTTATGGTGAAGTCACAAAACCTGAAACAATAAACTATAGATCTTTTCGTCCAGAAAAAGATGGTCTTTTTTGTGAAAAAATATTTGGACCAACACGCGACTGGGAATGCCATTGCGGAAAATATAAGAGAATCCGATACAAAGGTATTATCTGCGATCGCTGCGGTGTAGAAGTTACACAAAAGTCTGTCAGACGTGAACGAATGGGTCACATTTCGCTGGCGGTTCCAGTTGTTCATATTTGGTTTTTCCGATCATTACCGAGTAAAATTGGAAACATGCTCGGATATACTACCAAAGAACTCGAAAAAATAATTTATTACGAAACTTATGCAGTAGTTAATCCTGGACCGACAGGATTAAAAGAAAAAGATCTTTTAACGGAAGAACAATATTTTGAAGTTCTTGCTTCGCTTCCATCTGATAATGAAAAATTGGATGATGATGATCCAAGAAAATTTGTTGCCAAGATCGGTGGTGAAGCCGTTAAAGCACTTTTATCAAAAATTGATCCGGATGTGCTATCAGTCGAACTGCGCGCTCAGCTAAAAGAAGAAACTTCACAGCAGAAAAAAGCAGATTTACTTAAACGATTAAAAATAGTTGATGCTTTCAGAACAAAAGATGGCGGCATGGACAATAGACCTGAATGGATGGTGGTTGATGTTGTACCAATTATTCCACCTGAACTTCGTCCATTAGTTCCTCTTGAAGGTGGTAGGTTTGCTACCAGCGATCTAAATGATCTTTACAGAAGAGTTATCATCCGCAATAATCGTTTGAAGAGACTTCTTGATATCAAAGCACCGGAAGTAATTTTAAGAAATGAAAAACGTATGCTTCAAGAGGCAGTTGATGCTCTCTTTGATAACTCAAGAAGAACGAACACAATAAGAAGTGATTCGAATCGAGCATTGAAATCTCTTTCCGATATTTTGAAAGGAAAGCAAGGTCGATTCAGACAAAATCTTCTGGGTAAAAGGGTTGATTATTCAGGACGATCTGTGATTGTTGTTAATCCTGAGTTAAAACTTCACCAATGTGGTTTGAACCGTGAAATGGCTCTGGAATTGTACAAGCCATTCGTTATTAGAAAGTTGATTGAACGAGGATATAACAAAACAGTAAAGAGTGCACGTAAAGTCATCGATCGTAAAGATGCAATCGTTTGGGAGATTTTGGAGAAAATAGTTGACGCGCATCCAGTAATGTTAAATCGTGCTCCAACTTTACATAGATTAGGAATTCAAGCGTTCCAACCAATTTTGGTTACAGGTAAGGCAATCGAAATTCATCCGATGGTTTGTACGGCATTCAATGCCGACTTCGATGGTGATCAAATGGCTGTTCACGTTCCACTGTCTCCTGAATCGCAGCTAGAGTGTTCACTCCTTCTTTTATCAAGTCAAAATATTTTGTCACCACAGAATGGAAATCCAATTGTTATTCCAACTCAGGACATTGTTCTTGGATGTTATTATTTGACCAAAATTAAAGAAGGTGACTTAGGTGAAGGAAAAATATTTAGTTCACCGGAAGAAGTACTCATTGCTCTCGAAAATAAAAAAGTTGGACTCCATGCAAAAATCAAGGTGAGAGTAGAAGGTGAAATGATTGAAACTTCGGTTGGTCGAGTTGTTTTCAATCAGATTGTACCGAGCGAAGTTGGATATGTTAATGAACTCCTTGTGAAAAAAACTTTCGGTGCTTTCATTGGAAAGATGTTCCGGCAAATAGGAAATGTTGGAACGGCTAAGTTTCTTGATGATCTGAAAGACTTGGGATTCAGATATTCTACTTTAGGTGGATTGTCTGTGAACGTAGATGACATGTTAATTCCAACAGAGAAATCAGAATTTGTAAGTAAGTCACTGAAGGAAGTCAAAAAAGTACTGAACCAGTGGCAGGAAGGATTTATTTCGGAAGGTGAGCGATATAATAAAATAATTGATATATGGACTCACACAACAAACAATGTAGCTGATGCATTAATGGATCATCTGAAAAAATCTCATCAAGGATTTAATCCAATCTGGATGATGATCGATTCAGGTGCGCGTGGCTCTAAGGAACAGGTTCGTCAGCTTGCAGGTATGCGTGGATTGATGGCTAAACCTCAAAAAAGTTTAACTGGCCAAGCTGGAGAAATTATTGAAAGTCCAATTATTGCTAACTTCAAAGAAGGTTTATCAGTTCTTGAATACTTTATTTCCACCCACGGTGCGAGAAAAGGTTTAGCAGATACTGCCTTAAAAACAGCAGATGCCGGATATCTAACTAGAAGATTGGTAGACGTTGCTCAAGACGTAGTTATCACTTCAACCGATTGCGGCACTATCAGAGGAATTGATATTACCGCTTTGAAAGATGGTGAAGAAGTACGAGAACCGCTTTCAGAGAGAATTCTCGGAAGAACTTCGTTGTTAGACATCTATGATCCAATCAGCGAAGAGCTTCTCTGTGAATCCGGAGAATTAATTACCGAAGAAATTGCTGACAGAATTGGTGAAACCACGATCGAGGAAGTTGCAATTAGAACAGTCTTGACTTGTGATTCAGAGCGTGGTGTTTGTGCAAAATGTTACGGTAGAAATTTGACTACTGGAAAGATAGTTAATATTGGTGAAGCAGTTGGAATTATTGCAGCACAGTCGATTGGAGAACCCGGTACACAGTTAACGCTTCGTACATTCCACATTGGTGGTGCTGCAAGCAGAATTGTTGCAACATCACAAGTCACAACAAGATTTGATGGAAAAATAAAATTCGAAAATATCCGATACGTTGAACGCAGTAATGAATTTGGCGAAAACATTAAGATCGCCCTTGGAAGAAGCGCTTATATAAACATCGTAGATCCTGATGGTCGTGTCCTCAGAAAATATGAAGTACCTTACGGTGCAGAAATAGTTGTTGAAGATAATCAGAAGGTAGAAAAAAACAATATTCTTTATAATCACGATCCCTATAATGCTGTTATTATTGCAGATTCAAATGGTACAATTTCATTCTCAGATCTAGTTGAAAATATTACCTTCAGACATGAGAGTGATGAACAGACTGGTCACATTCAGCAGGTCGTTATCGAATCACGTGACAAAACTCTAATACCAACCGTCAATATTGTTAATAATAAAAATCAAAAACTATCTTCTTTTATTCTTCCCAATAAGGCACATATCATCGTTCGTGAAGGGGAAGAAATTACTGCTGGAACAGTAATTGCCAAGATTCCGAGAGATATTGGAAAGACACGAGATATTACAGGTGGATTGCCTCGCGTAACAGAATTATTTGAAGCAAGAAGCCCACAAGATCCTGCGGTCATTTCTGAAATTGATGGAATTGTTTCCTTCGGTGCACATAAAAAAGGTTCAAGAGAAGTCATGGTTACCACCAAAGATGGTGTAGAAGTAAAAAAATATACAATTCCGATCGGTAAGCATCTTCTTGTTCAGAATAATGACGAAGTAAGTGCAGGGGACAAACTCACCGATGGTGCATTGAATCCTCATGACATTCTGAAAATCAAGGGAATCAGTGCAGTACAGGAATATCTTGTAAATGAAATTCAAGAAGTATACCGTTTACAAGGTGTAAAAATCAATGATAAACACATTGAAATTATCGTAAAACAGATGCTTCAAAAAGTTCGAGTTCTTGATCCTGGTGATACTCGCTTCCTTGAAAATGACACGGTTGATTGGTATGTATTCAATGAAGAGAACGAAAAAATTGGTCAATCCATTATTATCACTGATAAAGGTGATTCTAGATTCAAGATAGGTCAAGTATTAGAAAAAGGTAAAATTAAAGATACAAATATTGAATTGAAGAAACGATCAAAGAAACTTGTGGAAGTGAGAGACGCCCAAGCTGCAACATCGGACAATATTCTGCTTGGAATAACTCAAGCTGCACTTTCAACTGAAAGTTTTATTTCAGCAGCATCATTCCAAGAAACTACTAAAGTACTAACTGATGCAGCAACAGAAGCAAAAATGGACTTCTTGCTTGGATTAAAAGAAAATGTCGTTGTAGGACACAGAATTCCTGCTGGAACAGGTCTTAAAAAGTACAAGAACATTTTAGTTTTAACAAGCTCTCAAGAGGAGCTTGATGAAGTTGTTGATGAAGAAAAAGTGAAATAACAATGGCTTTGCATATTGACTATTTTTCTTTAAAACGATATATTGCAAAGCTAATTTTTCAAAAAACGGAGATAAAATTTGCCGACGATCAATCAATTAGTTAGAAAAAATAGAGTAAAAGTTACTAGCAAAAATAAAGCACCTGCTCTGCAGAGTTGTCCGCAGAAACGAGGAGTATGTACGAGAGTTTATACAACTACTCCGAAGAAACCAAATTCTGCTTTGAGAAAAGTTGCAAGAGTGCGATTAACTAATCAAATTGAAGTTACTGCTTATATTCCTGGAGAAGGTCATAATTTACAGGAACACTCTATTGTATTAATCAGAGGCGGTAGAGTTAAGGATTTGCCAGGCGTTAGATACCACATTATTAGAGGAACACTCGATACCGCAGGAGTAACTGATCGTAAGCAAGGTAGATCTAAATACGGAACTAAAAGAGCAAAAACTGCAAGTAAATAAACAAAGGTTATGAGAAAAAGAAGAGCTGACAAGAAAAGAATTTTACCCGATCCAAAATATAATGATATGTTGGTTTCGCGATTAATTAATGGAATTATGGCAAGTGGAAAAAAAAATACTTCGCGCCGATTAGTCTATGATGCATTTGAAATTATTAATGAAAAAACTCAAAAGCCTGCGATCGAAGTGTTTAATAAAGCTCTGACTAATGCCCAGCCAATGATCGAAGTAAGAAGCAGAAGAGTTGGTGGTGCGACTTATCAAGTGCCTACTGAAGTTCGTCCAGCAAGACGTATAGCACTTGCTATGCGTTGGTTAATAAATTATGCCCGCGAAAGAAAAGATAGATCGTTTGCAAGTAAGCTCGCGGCAGAAATTATTGCCGCTTCTAATGGTGAAGGTTCTACAATTAAAAAGAAAGATGATACACATAGAATGGCAGAAGCGAATAAAGCTTTTGCACATTTCAAATGGTGATTTGATTAAGTATAAATGAGTAAACGTATTGATATATCGAAGATAAGAAACATTGGTATTATGGCGCACATAGACGCCGGTAAAACTACCACAACTGAGCGCATTCTTTTCTATACTGGTCGACTTCACAGAATGGGTGAAGTGCATGATGGTGCCGCAACTATGGATTTTATGGAGCAGGAAAGAGAAAGAGGAATCACAATTACAAGCGCTGCAACTACATGTGAATGGTCTAATCACAGAATTAATATTATTGATACTCCTGGACATGTGGATTTCACAGTAGAAGTTGAGCGTTCTTTAAGAGTTCTTGATGGTGCAATTGCATTGTTTTGCGCTGTAGGCGGCGTAGAACCACAATCTGAAACTGTTTGGCGACAGGCTGACAAATTCAATATTCCAAGAATTGCATTTGTAAATAAGATGGATCGGGTTGGTGCCGACTTCTATAATGTAATTCAGATGATGAAGGATAGACTCGGTGCAAATGTAGTTCCCATTCAATTACCGATTGGTGATGGTGAGTTATTTAGCGGTGTGATTGATCTCATCACTATGCAAGCCAGAATGTATAACGAAGATCCGCTCGGTGCAGAGTTTACCGATTTTGAAATTCCCAAAGATCTTTTAGAGCAAGCAAAAGAGTATCGCACAAAAATGCTCGAATCAGTTTCCGAGATTGATGATACACTTCTCGAAAAATATTTAGATGGTAAACCAATAAGCGAAGCAGAAATTAAATCAGTTTTACGGCGAGCAACCATCGAAGTAAAAATTATTCCCGTGCTTTGCGGCTCTGCATTTAAAAACAAAGGTGTTCAAAAGCTTCTTGATGCCGTAGTGGATTATTTCCCATCACCTGCAGACCTGCCTGAAATTGTAGGTCACCATGTGAATTTGTCTGACATGGTTATTCGGAAAGCAAATGAAAAAGAAAAGTTCACGGCCCTCGCATTTAAAATCATGACTGACCCATATGTCGGTAAGCTGACGTTTTTCCGAGTGTATTCTGGTAAAGCGGATGCAGGATCATATGTGCTTAATTCCTCTAAGGATAAGAAAGAACGATTTGGAAGATTGCTTCAGATGCATGCCAATCATCGTACAGATATTGACTCAGTAGTTGCTGGTGATATTGCAGCTGCTGTTGGATTAAAACATACCAAAACAGGTGATACGCTTTGCGATAGTACAGATCCTATCATTCTCGAAAAGATGGAATTTCCTGAGCCTGTGATTCAAATTGCAATCGAACCAAAAACTAAAGTGGATCAAGACAAATTATCAGAAGCTTTAAATAAACTAGCAGATGAAGATCCGACTTTTAGAATTTCATCTAATGAGGAAACTGGCCAAACTTTAATTAGCGGTATGGGAGAACTTCACCTTGAAATCATCGTTGATAGGATGAAAAGAGAATTTAGGGTAGAAGCAAATGTGGGAAGACCGCAGGTTGCATATAGAGAAACAATTACTAAGAAAGTTGAAGCTGAAGGAAAATTTGTTCGACAGAGTGGTGGACGCGGTAAATTTGGACATGTATGGCTTGAGATCGAACCAAATGAAAAAGGAAAAGGATTTGAGTTCATCAATAAAATTGTTGGTGGAACCGTACCTAAGGAATACATCCCTGCAGTTTCTGCTGGTGTTCAGGATGCGATGAGAAATGGTGTAATTGCTGGCTTTCCAGTTGTTGATGTCAAAGTAACTCTTTTCGATGGCTCGTATCATGAAGTCGATTCAGATGAAATTTCATTTAGGGTGGCTGGTTCGATGGGTTTCAAGGAAGGTGCGAAGAAAGCCTCGCCCGTATTACTCGAACCATATATGAGTGTAGAAGTTATATCACCCGAAGAATATTTGGGTGATGTGATGGGTGATTTGAATTCACGAAGAGGAAAGATCGAAGGATTTAGTGCGCGAAAAGATGCACAAATAATTAATGCAATAGTTCCGCTCTCTGAGATGTTTGGATATGCAACAATTCTTCGCTCAATGACTCAAGGAAGAGCGATCTACACAATGCAGTTTTCTCACTATCAGGAAACACCGAAAAGTATTTCCGACCAAATAGTTGAAAAGGCAGTTGGCAAAGGAGTTTTAGTTTAAGTTTTAAAGCTTATAAATAAAAGGAGAATAAAATGGCAAAGGAAAAATTTGATCGAAGTAAACCTCACGTTAACGTGGGAACGATTGGCCACGTTGACCATGGTAAAACTACTTTAACCGCCGCTATGACTATGGTTCTTTCGAAGAAAGGATTGTCTGCGGTTAGAACATTTGATAGTATCGACAATGCACCGGAAGAAAAAGCTCGTGGAATCACGATTGCAACTGCTCACGTCGAATACTCTACTGCAAACAGACATTATGCTCATGTTGACTGTCCGGGTCACGCTGACTACGTAAAGAACATGATCACGGGTGCAGCACAAATGGATGGAGCAATCCTCGTCGTGGCCGCGACTGATGGTCCAATGCCCCAAACAAGAGAGCATATTCTTCTTGCACGTCAAGTTGGTGTACCTCGAATTGTCGTGTTTATGAATAAAGTCGATGCAGTTGATGATCCTGAATTACTCGACTTAGTTGAAATGGAACTCAGAGATCTGCTTACAAAATATGAATTTCCAGGTGATGAGATTCCTATCATCAGAGGAAGTGCATTGAAAGCAATGGAAAAAGCTATTAATCCAGCCATTCCGATTGACGATCCAGATTTCAAATGTATCTATGATCTTTTAGATGCAGTTGATAATTATGTTCCAGTTCCACAGCGTGATGCAGATAAACCATTCTTGATGCCCGTTGAAGACGTATTTAGTATCACAGGTAGAGGAACAGTAGGTACTGGTAGGGTTGAAAGAGGACAAATCAAAGTCAGTGATGAAGTTGAAGTAGTAGGTTTAGGAGCTCACAAGAAAACCGTTATCACTGGTATAGAGATGTTCAGAAAAGAATTAGATTACGCCATCGCTGGTGACAATGCTGGATTATTGTTGCGTGGTGTCGGTAAGGATGATTTAGAAAGAGGAATGGTTATCGCAAAACCAGGAAGTATCACTCCGCATACTAAATTCGATTGCGAGGTTTATATTTTATCAAAAGAAGAAGGTGGACGCCATACTCCATTCTTCACTGGTTACAGGCCGCAATTCTATTTCAGAACAACTGATGTAACAGGTATTGCATATTTACCTGAAGGAATTGAAATGGTTATGCCTGGTGATAACGTAAAAATGAGAATTGAACTGATCTCCGAAATCGCAATGGAAGACGGATTACGATTCGCTATTCGTGAAGGCGGAAGAACAGTTGGTGCTGGAGTAGTTACAAAAATTCATGAATAAAATTAGTGAGTTGAAATTTTATCCAATAGGAGATTCTAAGACGTGACAAGCCAAAAGATCCGAATAAAACTGAAATCTTATGATCATAATTTGATTGATAAGTCTGCTGAAAAAATTATTAAGACAGTTCGCAGCACTGGCGCAATTGTGTCAGGGCCTATACCTTTGCCAACAAAAAGAACCGTCTATACTGTGCTTAGATCTCCTCATGTCGATAAAAAATCCCGTGAACAATTTGAAATCCGTTCACACAAACGACTCATTGACATTCTGAATTCGAATAATAAAACAGTTGATTCACTAATGAAATTAGATATCCCCGCTGGTGTCGATATCGAGATTAAAGTATAGTTGGAGATAATAATGATTGGCCTTTTAGGTAAAAAAACAGGGATGACAAGAATTTTTGATGAGAGTGGAAATATTATTCCTGTTTCCATTATTGAAGCAGGTCCTTGTTTTGTAACTCAAGTTAAAACAAAAGATAAAGATGGATACGATGCGGTACAGATTGGCTTTGATGATAAAAGATTAAAGAGCGTTAATAAACCGCTCAAAGGACATTTTGATAAGGTTAAAATTGCACCAAAGAAATTCCTTGCCGAGTTTCGTAACTATGATGTAAAAGATTTAAGCGAAGGTTCTGAATTAGGTGTTGATGTGTTTAAAGAAGGTGATAAAATTGATGTGCAAGGTGTAACAAAAGGTAAGGGATTTCAAGGTGTGGTTAGACGTCATGGTTTTGGCGGTGGTGCTCAAACTCACGGTCAAAGTGATAGATTAAGAGCTCCTGGTTCGATTGGAGCGAGCTCTTATCCAAGCCGTGTCTTTAAGGGTCAAAAAATGGCTGGAAGAATGGGTGGAGATAATCTAACCATTCGCAACGTGAAAATTATCAAAGTGGAAAAGGATGCAAACCTAATTTACTTGAAAGGTGCAATCCCTGGTCACATTAATGGTTATGTGAAATTGATTAAAAAATAATTATGAAAATTGACGTATACAAAATAGATGGAACGAAGACCGGCAAGCAAGTTGAGCTTAATCCGGAAGTTTTTGAGATAGTTCCGAATGATCACTCGATATATCTTGCAGTGAAACTTTTTAATGCCAATCAAAGGCAGGGAACTCATAAAACAAAAGAACGAAATGAAGTAAGAGGCGGCGGAAAAAAACCTTGGCGTCAAAAAGGACGCGGTACTGCTCGCGCTGGATCTTCACGTTCTCCTGTATGGATTGGCGGTGGTACTATTTTCGGTCCGAGACCACGTGATTATGGTTTCAAGTTACCTAAGAAAGTTAAGAAATTAGCTTTCAAGTCAGCCCTTTCCTATAAAGCAAAGGGAAATGAAATATTTGTTGTGGAAGATTTCACTTTTGAGCAGCCAAAAACAAAAGAAATGGCTCAAATATTAAAATCTCTTCAGCTCAATTCTAAAAAGACTCTGCTGCTTACAGGAAAAAATGATACAGCAATTCATAAGTCTGGAAATAACATTCCAAAATTTAAAGTGATCGAAGCAAAAAATGTTTCTACTTATGACATATTAAATTCGAAAACATTATTGCTTCAGCAAAGTGCAGTTGAATTAATTAATACGACGTTAAGCTAATGAAGAAGATGATACATCAAATTTTGATCAAACCTTTGATCACTGAAAAAGTTACTGAAACCCAGGAACAAAAAAATCAGTATGGATTCCAAGTTGCACTCAATGCCAATAAAATTGAGATCGCAAATGCTATTGAAAAAAAGTTTAATGTAGAAGTTACTAAAGTGCGAACTGTCCGTCATCAAGGTAAAACAAAAACTCAATTTACTAAAAGCGGAAGATTTACTGGACGCACGTCGAAATTTAAGAAAGCATATGTGACTTTAAAAGAAGGTCAGAAAATAGATTTCTTTGAAAACGTATAATATTTGAAAAGATAGATAATGGGATTAAAAAAATTAAAGCCAGTAACACCGGGAACACGATTCGCAATCGTGCCAGATTTTTCCGAGGTCACAAAAGCAAAACCGGAAAAATCTTTACTCAAACCGATTAAAAAATCTGGCGGAAGAAATAATGAAGGTAAGCTAACTTCACGTCACCGCGGCGGCGGTCATAAACGGATGTATCGTATTATCGATTTTAAGCGTGATAAAAGAGAGATCCCTGGTAAAGTTCATTCAGTTGAATATGATCCAAACCGTTCTGTAAGAATTGCATTGATACATTATGCAGACGGTGAAAAACGTTACATTCTAGCGCCAAATGAATTGAAGATCGGCGAAACAATTGTGGCTGGTGCCGATGTGGAAATCAAGGCGGGTAACGCAATGCCGCTCTCAAGTGTGCCCCTTGGAAGCTTTGTTCATAATATTGAAGTCCGACCTGGAAAAGGCGGACAGATTGCCCGAAGTGCAGGAACATCCGCGCAGTTAGTTGCACGTGAAGGTAAATTTGCTCAAATCAAACTACCTTCGGGAGAAGTAAGATTAGTCCCAACAAACTGTTATGCAACTTATGGTGTGCTCGGAAATTCTGATCATGAAAATATTACTTTAGGTAAAGCCGGAAAAAAGAGATGGTTGGGATGGAGATCCTTTGTTCGAGGAGTTGCGATGAATCCCATCGATCACCCAAATGGTGGCGGTGAAGGTAAAAGTAAGAGCGGCGGCGGATGGCAGCATCCCACTTCCCCTTGGGGACAAAAAGCCAAAGGTCTGAAAACAAGAAAGAAAAAGAAAACATCAAGCAAATATATAGTTAAGAGAAGAAAGTAATCGAGGAATAGATGCCAAGATCGGTTAAAAAAGGACCATTTATTGATCCAAAACTTTTAAAGAAAGTTCAAGCTCTAAACAAATCGAATCAAAAAAAGATTATTAAAACATGGTCAAGAGCTTCAACTATTTCTCCTGAATTTGTTGGTCACACAATTGCTGTCCATAATGGAAAAAACATGATTCCTATCTACATCAGTGAAAATATGGTTGGACACAAACTTGGTGAGTTTTCACCTACAAGAATTTTTAGAGGACACCCTGGAACAAAAGCTGAAAAAGCCTCAAAAGCTAAATAAGGATTTGTAAGAAATGGAAGCACGAGCAAGATTTAAACATATACCCACATCGCCAGCTAAGATGAGATTGGTTATCGATTTGATTCGCGGTAAAGCAGTAGATGATGCCTTGAACATTCTTCACTTTACAAAAAAACATGCTGCTAAAGATGCAGAAAAAGTACTTCGTTCAGCTGTTGCTAATTTTATGAATAAAGAAGATTCCGGCAGAGTTGAAGCACACGACCTTTTTGTTAAAGAAGCTTTTGTGGATGGCGGACCTTCAATGAAACGAATTCTACCAGCCCCGATGGGCCGTGCATATCGAATGAAAAAAAGATCTAATCACGTAACAATTGTTGTTGCAAAAAAAGAAAATAAAAAGTAAGGAGAACTTTTGGGACAGAAAGCTAACCCGATAGGATTAAGATTAGGAATTACAAGGTCTTGGGATTCGAATTGGTTTGAAACAAAATCATTCAATATAAAGATCATTGAAGATAATAAGATTAGAAATTATATCAAGAATCGTTTGGAAAAAGCTGGTGTTGCAAGAATTGTTATTGATAGAACATCGAAAGATATCACGGTTACAATTCATACATCAAGACCTGGTGTTGTTATCGGAAGAAGTGGTAAAGAAATTGCTCAGCTCGAGGAAGAACTAAAGAGAGTTTTTGATAAAAATGTGAAAGTGCAGATTAGTGAAATTAAACGTCCCGAATTAGATGCAGAATTAGTAGCAAAAAACATTGCAACTCAATTGCAAGGAAGAATCTCACATCGACGTGCAATGAAATCTGCAATTACAGCTGCCATGAGAATGGGTGCTGAAGGAATTAGAATTAAATGCAGCGGCAGATTAGCGGGATCGGAAATGGCACGAACTGAACAATATAAAGAAGGAAGAATTCCTCTACATACTTTGCGTGCCGATATAGATTATGCTATAGCTGCATCTCAAACAATTTATGGTACCATTGGCGTAAAAGTTTGGATTTGCCGTGGTGAAATTTTAGGAAAAGCAACTGATTAATACTGGAGTTTTACTGATATGTTAATGCCCAAAAGAGTAAAATTTAGAAAAGCACATCGAGGAAGGATGCGTGGTAAAGCCACTCGTGGTAATTCTGTCTCATTCGGTGATTTTGGTTTAAAAGCAATGGAGCCGCATTGGATAACTGCACGTCAAATTGAGGCAGCAAGAGTTGCACTCACGCGTCGAATGAAACGAGACGGAAAAGTTTGGATAAGAATTTTCCCAGACAAACCAGTTACAAAAAAGCCGCTTGAAACTCGTATGGGAAAAGGAAAAGGTGCTCCTGAATTTTGGGTTGCAGTAATTAAACCAGGACGCGTTATGTTCGAAGTCGGCGGTGTATCAAAAGAAATTGCTCATGAAGCATTAAGCATTGCTGCCCATAAACTACCAATTAAAACTAAAGTTGTATCCAGAGTTGATTATCAAGGATCATAGGTAAGCAAAATGAAAATTTTTGAAATTAGACAAATGAACGATGAAGAATTGACGAAGCGAATTCTCGAAGAAGAGAATAACTTAGTTGATTTGAGATTTGCACAAGAGACAAAACAATTGACAAATACTTCTAAATTAAGAAGTACGAAAAAAGATATTGCTAAAATGAAAACAGTATTAAAAGAAAGACAACTGAATTTAAAAAGAGGTCCGATATCAGCCGATTCATCAAAGGGAGAAAAAGAATAGATGGAAGAAAAGCGTAATATCCGTAAAACCAGGGTCGGCAAAGTCGTAAGCAATAAAATGGATAAGAGCATTGTCGTTGCAATTGAACGAAAAGTTGCTCATCCTATCTATAAAAAGTATTTCAAGAAAACTACCAAATTAATGGCTCATGACGAAAAAAATGAATGCAATATTGGTGATACTGTAAAAATCATGGAAAGCCGTCCGCTAAGTGCGAGAAAAAAATGGAGATTAGTTTCAATTTTGGAAAGAGCCAAATAAATTTTATCGTAGAGGAATTTAGTCATGATACAAGAAGAGACAAATTTAGTAGTAGCAGATAATTCTGGAGCAAAGCGGGTGCGATGTATCAGAGTGCTTGGTGGTAGTGATAGAAGATATGCCAGCATTGGCGATACTATTGTTGTATCTGTTAAAGCTGCTATTCCCGGTGGAACCGTAAAAAAAGGTGAAGTTTCAAGAGCTGTGATAGTTAGAACTAAAAAAGAAGTCAGAAGAAATGATGGGTCTTACATTCGCTTCGATGAGAATGCGGCAGTTTTGATAAATAATCAGAATGAACCCCGTGGAACAAGAATCTTCGGACCGGTAGCGAGAGAACTTCGAGAAAAACAATTCATGAAAATCGTTTCACTAGCTCCGGAAGTTTTATAAGAGGTAATGATGAAAGTTAGTATCAAAAAAAATGATAATGTGATTGTAATTGCCGGAAACTCACGCGGTAAAACCGGAAAAGTTTTGAAAGTGTATCCAAAGACAAAGAGAGTTATCATCGAAGGTGTTAACCTGGTTAAGCGTCATTCTCGCCCAACACAAAAAAATCCACAGGGGGGAATAGTAAAGAAGGAAGCACCCATTCATATATCAAATGTAATGTTGCTCGATCCAAAGTTGAATGAGAGAACCCGTTTAGGTTCAAAAATCATTCTCGATGAAAATACAAATAAGAAAAAGATCGTTAGGATCAGCATTAAGAGCGGAGAAATGGTTTAGGTTTTTCAAGATGGCAGAGAAAAAACAAAAAAAGAAAATAGAAGAAAAAGAAATAGAAAAGAAACCAAAAGGTAAAAAAGCAGATAAGCCTGAAGTGCCTGAGGAAAAAGTCCCTCTAAGACTTCTAGAAATGTATCGTCAGGAAATAATTCCTCATCTGAAAAATACTTTTTCCTATAAAAACATAATGGAAGTACCGAAGCTGGAGAAAATCACAGTTAATATCGGTGTTGGCGCTGCAACTCAGGATGCAAAATTACTCGACGCTGCTGTGAGAGACCTTGAAACAATTACAGGTCAAAAGCCTTCGGTTCGAAAAGCTAAAAAAGCTATTTCAAATTTCAAACTCCGTGAAGGCATGCCAATTGGTGCAATGGCTACTTTACGAAGAGCAAAAATGTACGAATTCTTTGATAGATTGATTAATATAGCCCTTCCACGAGTCCGTGACTTCCGTGGAGTTTCAGACAAATCATTTGATGGAAGAGGAAATTATAATCTTGGGATTAAAGAACACATCATATTCCCGGAGATCAATGTAGATAAAGTTGCGAGACTTTATGGATTGGATATATCAATCGTAACTTCTGCGAAATCTGACGCAGAAGCGTATGAACTATTAAAGAGTTTCGGATTTCCATTTAGAAAAAAAGAAATTACGCAATAAGGAGATAAATTTGGCTCGATTATCATTAAGAGTTAAAGCTAAAAAAGAACCGAAGTTTAAGGTTAGAAAATATAATCGATGTAACATTTGCGGACGCCCAAGGGCTTATATCCGAAAGTTTGGTGTATGCCGAATTTGCTTCCGAAATATGGCAAGCATCGGAAAAATTCCCGGTGTCAAGAAATCAAGTTGGTAAACAAGGAGTTAGAATTAGATGCCAGTAACAGACCCAGTCGCAGATTTTTTAACAAGAGTTAGAAATGCTATTAAAGCTCAGAAAATGAATGTTGAAATTCCTGCTTCTAATTTAAAGAAAGAAATTGCTAGAATACTCGAAGAACAAAAGTATATCGATGGTTATGATTTTGTAAAAGATAGTAAACAAGGTATTTTGAAAATAAAATTACGTTACGTTGCGGGCAGAAGTGCAATTAGTGGTTTAAAAAGAATCAGTACGCCTGGTTTAAGATTTTATGCGGATTCAAAATCAATTCCAAGAGTAAATAATGGATTGGGCGTTGCAATCATTTCAACATCAAAAGGATTGAGGAGTGATAAGCAAGCACGAAATGAAAAAATCGGCGGTGAAGTTATTTGCCACGTTTGGTAAATCGTAAAGGAGTTTAATGTGTCAAGAATAGGTAAAAAACCGATAGATATCCCAAAAGGAGTTACCGTTCAAATAGTTAACGGAGTTGTGAAGGTAAAAGGACCTAAAGGTGAATTACATCAAGAATACAATCAAGCTATCAAGATAAAAGTTGAAGAAGGTCAAGTAGTTGTAGAAAGATCCTCGAACGATAAACAGTTTAGAGCATTACATGGATTGTATCGCGCTCTGATCCAAGGTATGATTACTGGTACAACTGAGGGTTTTGCAAAAAAGCTTGAAATAGTAGGTGTTGGTTACCGAGCTGAATTGAAAGGACGAGGTTTACAACTCGCTTTAGGTTACTCACATCCAATTTTCTTCATTCCGCCAAAGGATGTTAAAATTGAAGTTCCACAGCCAACGCAGATTCTTGTAAGTGGATTCAGCAAGCAATTAGTTGGTCAAATTGCTGCCAAGATAAGATCATTTAGACCGCCTGAACCATACAAAGGCAAGGGAATTAAGTATGAAGGCGAACACATTGTTCGTAAAGCTGGTAAAACTGCAGGTAAATAAGTATGATTAAGAAAAAACCAAAATCGCGAATTCGAGTTAAAAAGAAATTAAAGAAAACTATCAAAGGTACAGCTGAAAAACCGAGATTAAGTGTTTATAAGAGTTTAGATGAAATCTATATTCAGTTTATTGATGATTTGGAGAATAAGACTTTGTTAGCTGTTTCAAGTATCAGCAAAGATGTTAAAAGTAAAGTTGCGGATATAAAAAATAAAGTTGAAAAAAGTAAAGCAGTTGGTAAAGCAGCAGCAGAAGTTGCAATAAGTAAAGGAATTTCAACAGGAATTTTTGATAGAGGCGGATTCAGATATCACGGGAGAATTAGAGCTTTAGCTGATGGCTTACGTGAAGGAGGTCTGAAAATTTAATGTCCGCCGTGAATGGACGCATTGCCGGGTCGTCTAATGGTAGGACAGCGGCCTTTGGAGCCGTACGTAGAGGTTCGAATCCTCTCCCGGCAGCAAATAACGGAGTAATGATATTTTAATATGAGTAAAACAATTAATTTAGAAAACTTAAAAGAACGAGTTGTACACATTAACCGGGTTGCAAAAGTTGTTAAAGGTGGTAGAAGATTCAGCTTTAACGCTATTGTAGTTGTGGGCGATGGTTCCGGTTTTGTCGGTGTTGGCTTAGGCAAAGCAAATGAAGTAACCGATGCAATTTCAAAAGGAATCGATGATGCCAAAAAGAATGTTGTACGAGTTTATAAATATAAAGGCACCATCCCTCATACTATTATTGGAAAAGCTGGTGCAGCCAAAGTGTTATTAAAGCCTGCTACTCCAGGTACAGGATTAATTGCTGGTGGCGGTGTTCGTGCCGTACTCGAATCGGCAGGTGTACAAGATGTCTTAACGAAGTCACTTGGTTCATCAAATCCGCATAATACAGTTAAAGCAACGTTAAACGCTTTGATGAACTTGCATGATGCAAATTCAGTTTCTATTAAACGTGGAATCACAAAAGAAGAATTATTTAATTAAAATGAAATTAAAGATTACGCAAACTAGATCTATAATCGATCGCCCAAAGGATCAAAAGAAAACCATCGAAGCTCTTGGTCTTGGAAGGCCAAACTGGGTTAAAATTCACAACGATACTCCTCAAATAAGAGGAATGATTCGTAAAGTAACTCACTTAGTAAAAGTTGAAGAAATTAAAGATTAAAAAATGGACGTTCTAAGTAATTTGAAATACGCCTCCGGCTCTATTAAAAAAAGAAAAAGAGTTGGCAGAGGTGTTGGTTCCGGTCATGGAAAAACTTCATGCCGAGGAAGTAATGGACAAAAATCGCGTGCAGGTGCAAAATACAGGAGCTGGTTTGAAGGAGGTCAAATGCCTCTGCAGAGAAGAATACCCAAAAGAGGTTTCACAAGTCCATTCCGAAAAGAATATCAAACTGTCAATTTAACTGCAATAGAAAAATTAGCTTCCAGAGTTAAGCTTGATGATAACAAAATTACGATTGAAATTTTACACAGCAACAGAGTTGTTGGTAACAAAAATCTTCCCATCAAGATATTAGGTGATGGAGAAATGAAATCCAAGCTAACCGTAGAAGCTAACGCATTCAGTAAAACAGCTCAAGAAAAAATTGAAGCTGCTGGTGGAAAAATAACCATAGTGGAATAAAATGCCGACATTTACAGAGAGCTTTAGAAATATTTTTAAGATTCCCGAACTGAGAGAGAGAATAATTTACACTCTCGCAATCTTAGTAATTGTAAGAATAGGTGCGCACATTACTCTACCCGGAGTGGATGCACAAGTTCTAGCAGAAGCTATGAGGAATGCTTCGCAGGATAATTTATTCGGACTGTATGACTTATTTGTTGGCGGTGCGTTTAGTAACGCTGCAATTTTTGCATTAGGTATAATGCCTTACATTAGTTCGTCAATTATTGTTCAGCTTCTTGGTGCCGTTGTACCTTACTTCCAAAAACTCCAAAAAGAAGGCGAAGAAGGAAGAAAAAAAATCAATCAAATTACAAGATATGGAACTGTTTTAGTTAGTGCGGTTCAAGCATGGGGTGTGACAGTTAGATTGAGCAGTATGGATTCTAATGGTGTTCCCATTGTTCCAGTCGAAGTACAAGGATTTGGCTTTACACTCAGTGCTGTCGTTATTCTTACATCTTGCACAATTTTCATGATGTGGCTTGGCGAACAAATTACTGAACGTGGGATTGGCAACGGTATATCATTAATTATTTTTATAGGTATAGTTGATAGATTACCTTACGCCATTTTTGATGAATATAGATTGTTAAGCGCTGGGCAGACTAACTTAATTGTTGAGATTGTCATTGTAGCACTAATGTTCTTTATTATTGCTGGTGTTGTACTTGTAACACAAGGGACGAGAAGAATCCCAGTTCAGTATGCAAAAAGAGTTGTTGGACGGAAAGTTTACGGCGGAGTAACACAATACATTCCGATGAGAGTAAATACTGCAGGTGTTATGCCTATAATCTTTGCTCAATCGATTATGTTTATCCCGAATACTTTCTTGACATTTTTCCCAGAGAGTGAATTAATGCAAGATCTGTCAGTTCATTTTAGATACGATTCATTTGTTTACTCATTCATCTATGCATTGATGATAGTATTTTTCACCTATTTCTATACTGCGATTGCATTTAATCCAAAAGATGTTTCAGAAACAATGAAAAGACAGGGTGGATTTATTCCTGGAATAAGACCCGGAACACAAACTTCTGAGTTTATCGATAATATTTTAACAAGAATCACTTTGCCAGGCTCAATATTCTTAGCGATAGTTGCGATTTTACCCGCTTTCGTTAGTCGCTTTGGTGTCTCGGGAACCTTTGCCCAGTTTTTTGGCGGAACAAGTCTTTTGATTCTTGTTGGCGTTGCTCTTGATACTTTACAGCAAATAGAATCTCATCTCGTAATGCGTCATTACGATGGATTTATGAAAAGCGGGAAGCTAAAGGGCAGACGCTAAGTTTCTGCCATGATTTTTATTAAAACTGCAGCAGAAATTGACGCTATTAGAAAAAGCTGTCAGATTGTTGCAGATGTTCTTAGACTTATTGGATCGATGGTTAAGCCAGGCATCTCAACGTCGGAATTGGATAAAGCCGCTGAAGATTTTATCCTTTCAAACGGAGGTATTCCAGCATTTAAAGGATATTCTCAAGCTGGGAGTGTAAATTTTCCTGCTTCGATTTGTTCATCAATCGACTATGCAGTCGTTCACGGAATACCTGATAGTAAACCACTACTTGAAGGACAAATTCTATCGGTGGATGTTGGAGTTAAAAAAAATGGATATTTTGGAGACGCTGCTCGAACATTTGCTGTCGGAAGTATTTCTGAAAGGAAACAAAAATTAATGAAGGTTACTGAAGAATCTTTTTGGAAAGGTGCTGAGCAAGCCATTAAAGGAAGTCGTGTACACGATATTTCATTCGAAATTCAAAAGCACGTCGAAGGAAATGGTTTTAGTGTAGTTCGAGATTTGTGCGGTCATGGTGTAGGGAAATTCCTGCATGAAGATCCCTCAATTCCGAATTATGGTAAACCTGGCACTGGTGCCAAATTGAAAACAGGAATGACTTTGGCTGTTGAACCTATGGTAAATGCTGGGACATGGAGAGTGAATGTACTTTCCGATGGTTGGACAGTTGTAACAGCGGATGGTGAACCGTCTGCACATTATGAAAATACAATTATGGTTACAAATGGTGAACCAGAAATTTTGACAATTTAATGCCAAAACAAGAATTAATTAAAATAGATGGAGTGATTACTGAAACTTTGCCGAATGCAACGTTTAGAGTAAAATTAGAAAATGGCCACGAAATACTTGCCCACATTTCAGGTAAGATGAGAATGCATTTTATTAAGATTTTAGTCGGTGATAAAGTCTCAGTTGAATTATCCCCTTACGATTTATCGAAGGGAAGAATAAATTATAGATACAAATAGAGTTTGGAGTATTTATGAAAGTAAGAGCTTCCGTGAAGAAAATATGCGAACACTGTAAAATCATTAAGAGAAAAGGACAGGTTCGAGTGATTTGTAAAAATCCGAAACATAAACAAAGACAAGGTTAAAATAACGGAGTTATAATTTGGCACGTATAGCAGGTATTGATCTACCAAAAAATAAAAAAATTGCTTATGCCTTAGGATACCTATATGGCATAGGCAGATCGAACGCATGGAAAATTCTTGAAGAAGCAAAAGTTGACCCTGATAAAAGAGTTAATGACCTGACTGCCGATGAAGTCGCAGCGATTCGTGCTGTTATTACTGCAGATTATAAAGTTGAAGGTGCTTTACGCGGTGAAGTTCAAATGAATGTGAAACGTTTGATGGATATTGGAACTTACCGAGGTCTTCGGCACAGAAGAGGTCTTCCAGTAAGAGGTCAAAGAACACGAACGAATTCGAGAACAAGAAAAGGAAAGAGAAAAACTGTTGCCGGTAAGAAAAAAGCCGCAGCTAAGAAATAATTAGGAGAATATAACTTGGCGAAAATCCAAAAGAAAATTAAAAAGAAAATTCATATTGATGCAAAAGGGATCGCACATGTTCATGCATCTTTTAATAATGTTATGGTTACGATAACGGATATTTATGGAAATACAATTTCTTGGTCTTCTGCAGGCAGAAATGGATTCAAAGGTTCAAGAAAGAATACTCCTTTTGCAGCACAAGTAACTGCCGAAGCTGCTGGCAAAGAAGCATTTGATGCTGGATTAAGAAAAATTGATGTGCTCGTTAAAGGGCCCGGTTCGGGAAGAGAAGCAGCGATTCGTTCACTTGCAACAGCGGGTTTGCACATTGAATCGATTAAAGATATTACACCGATTCCACATAACGGTTGCAGACCACCAAAAAGAAGAAGAGTTTAATAATTGGAGAAAATGTAGATGGCAATTTACACAGATGCAGTATGTAAATTATGTCGAAGAGAAAGACAAAAGCTGTTTTTAAAAGGAACTAAGTGTTATACCGAAAAATGTCCTATCGATAATAAAAATTATCCACCGGGGCAGCATGGTGTTTCAAGAAGAGCGAAAATCTCTGAGTATGGAGTTCAACTTCGAGAGAAACAAAAAGTAAAAAGGATTTACGGCATCTTAGAAAAACAATTCAGAAATTATTTTGAAAAAGCCAACAGGCAAAAAGGTGTTACTGGTGAGAATTTAATTAAACTTCTTGAAAGAAGGCTTGATTCAGTTGTTTATAGACTTGGTTTCGCTCCATCCCGTAAATCAGCTAGACAATTGATCCGACATAGACATATCCAAGTAGATGGACACATCACAGATATTCCATCATATTTGGTTACGCCTGGTCAAACTATAAAAGTGAGAGAAAAAAGTAAAAGTTTGGACAGCATTCATAACTCTCTCAAACGAGTAAAAGAAGGAACTTACGGTTGGGTGTCAATCGATAAAGCTTCTTTATCCGGAACATTTTTACATGTTCCTGAGAGAGCGGACATACCATTGAATGCTAATGAACAGTTAATAGTTGAATTATATTCTAAATAATCATTAACCTAAAAGGGTTTAGAAAATGAGTTTATCATTTATACAAATGCCAGAAACAATTGTACTTGACGAATCTACGTATTCAAATACGTTCGGAAGATTTTATATTCAACCGCTTGAGAGAGGATTCGGTGTTACGGTCGGAAATGCATTGAGACGAGTATTGATCTCCTCAATACCTGGAACTGCAATTACCGCAATAAAGATTGACGGTGTGTTGCATGAATTCAGTAATATCGAAGGGGTAAAAGAAGATGTTGCCGAAATGATCCTTAACCTTAAACAGGTTCGGATGAAGCTTTTGAATAAAAAGACGAACCGTGTCGTCCTAAAACTAAAAGGTGCAGGAGAAGTAAAAGCTTCGGAAATTCAAAAACAATCTGCCGATGTAGAAATTCTTAATCCAGATCTGCACATTGCTACATTAAACAAGCAAGCAAATTTTGAAATTGAATTACGGCTTGGCAGAGGTAAAGGATACGTTCCAGCAGAGGAAAATAAAAGCCCGGATTACACTATTGGCGTGATTCCTATTGATTCAATTTTTTCGCCGATTAAAAATTGTATTTTCAATGTTGAAGCAACTCGAGTTGGTGTGCGAAGTGATTTTGAAAAACTGACTCTTGATATTGAAACTGATGGATCAATTACACCAGAGGACAGTTTAACCTTAGCGGCAAAAATATTACGTGATCACTTCCAAATGTTTATCAATTTTGATATCGAGCCCGAAGAAGAAACAAAAGTTTCTGAACAAGATACAGAAAAACAAAGACTTCGCAAGATTTTGATGATGAACGTAGATGAGCTTGAGCTTTCAGTTCGAAGTCATAACTGCTTGAAGGCTGCAGATATCAAAACACTCGGAGATTTAGTAAAAAGAGAAGAAGCCGAGCTGCTTAAGTTCAGAAATTTTGGTAGAAAATCACTTGATGAACTTATGGCGATCACCGAAGAGTATGGCCTTCAATTTGGAATGGATGTTGAAAAATATCTAAAAGAGGATACTGAATAAATTTTAAGAGAGAAAAATGAGACACGCAGTTAAAGGCAGAAAATTAGGAAGAACAGCAAGTCATCGGAAGAGTACCTTAAATTCACTTGCTACCGCATTGTTCAGACATAAAAAAATTAAAACTACCTTAGCCAAGGCAAAAGAAACTAGAGTATTCGCTGAAAAGTTGATCACTAAAGCCCGCAAGAACGACTTATCAGCAAGAAGACATATTTCAAGATTTGTTAAAGATAGAGATGTTCTAAAAGAATTGTTTGGGGATATAATACTAAAAGTAGGCGAACGTCCAGGTGGATACACTCGTGTTATAAAGTTAGGTTCTAGAAAGGGTGATGGCGCTGATTTAGCTGTTTTGGAATTGGTTGATTACAACGAAGGTACTATTCAAGCTGCAAAAGAACGAGCGGATGCGAAAGCTGCACGTAAAGCAGAGAGAAAAGCAGCTGAGGGAAGCCCTGTTGAAGAATCAAAAGTAGTAGAAGAAGCAAAAGTAATCGAAGAAGTTAAAGAATCAGAGGTCACATCCACAAAAGAGGAAAAATCTGATGAAGGCGAAGCTTCTTCGGAAGAAAAGAAATAAATTTTTAATTACTTAGTTTTCAGGAGTAGTTAGTGAGACTGGCTACTCCTTTTTTATTGTTATGACTGTGAACTTTAGAAATACGGTCTTCATTGAAAGCGTTTTTGATCCAAAAAAGCTATTTCGAGATGCATATCCTGAGGTAGCTTTTATTGGTAGATCGAATGTAGGTAAATCATCACTGCTGAACTGCTTGGTCGGTAGAAAAGAAATTGCAAAAGTCAGTCAAACACCTGGGAAAACCCGATCTGTAAATTATTTTTTAATTGATAATTCCCTTTACTTTGTTGACCTTCCTGGATTCGGGTATGCAAAGAGAGCCAAATCCGAATTAAGAAGATTCGAGACATTGATTGAAAAGTACTTTATAAAAAACGAAAAAATCATTTTAGTTTGCCATTTGATTGATTCTCGTATTCCCCCAACAGAGTTGGATATTACAGCTAACGATTTCATAATGAAATTGAATTATCCAAGTTGTATTTTGCTTACAAAAGTTGATAAATTGAAGCAATCAGAAAAAGCTGGATTGAGGAAAGAATTGAAAAATCTTCAACTCCAAACAGTTATTGAAACGATCAATTTCTCTTCAAAAACCGGCGAAGGGAAAAAAGAAGTGTTAAGTCTGATAGGTATGCAATTTGAAAATTATTTTAAAACTAAGAAATATTAAGTGGCACAATTAAATAAAAAGAGGTTATTTACTTTCATTTTTCTTGTAGTTCTTGGACTAGTTCCACTTATTATGGATGATCTGCTAATTAGAATAAGTGCGATTGCAGTACTTGTAGTGTATGTGGCATTTATTATTTTCTTACGTGATGGAAAAGCTAAATTGGAACCCAAGTCGGAGGGGAATGCAGATGCTGCCCAAGATATCAAGCCCAAGTTAGAATCATTTCCAGAGGATGAGGAAAAATCTATAATCACTTCGAACGAATTAAAGCGGATGAAAGCCGCAACGCAGATTCACAGTCTCAAACCAAGCAATTTAAAAGATAAGTTTTACGAAATAGCTTGCGAGTCGTTGCCTGAAGGATTAGACCAGGATGCCCAGTTCAATTTTGTTCTTGAGAAAATATTGAATGTTATTCAATCGACATTAATAGCTCATTCGGCTATTTTCTTCTGGTTTAACAAGAAAAAAAATCAGATGATAATTCAGAGTTATGTTTCGGAGAATAATAATATCCATAAAGCAAGATTTTCTTTGGAAGAGGATATTGTGAGCAAAGTAGTGCGAAACGGCTCACCTGAATTGTTGAATAATTTAAATTCTAACGTTGAAGCTGACTTAATTCGCTATTATGATAGTACAATAGGGATCAAATCTATAGTCGCCGTTCCGGTATTTTTTAATGATCAATTGATCGGAGTTTTAGTAGCAGATAGTAAAAGCGAAGATGCTTTTGGTGTCGAAACAGTTTATCTGCTTGGCAGATTTGTGAGAATGGTCACAATAATGCTCGGCATATTTGATGAAAAATTCAGCGTCAATCTCGTTAATCAGAAATTAGATGCGTTGATTGGATTGATCGGCGACCCAGAGAAGAACCAAGATGAAAAATACTATTACCAAAAGTTGCTGCTTGCTTTCGATAAATTAGTTGAATGGGATGCTCTATCAATAATCGCATTCGATTATCAGGAAAGGTGTTACAAGATTAAACGAGTTGTACAAAAAACTTCCCTGAAATATCCAGGTGAAGGACTGGTTATTGACCTTGATAAATCAATAACTGGAAAAGCTATTCAAACCGGAAGAAGTGTGAAGATTGATGATATAACTGAAGACAAGATATATTTGTTCAACGCTCAAGATTCTTCAACACTTGGCGGATCACTGTTGATAACACCGATTCTATATCAAAATAAAACCTTTGGTGCGATAGTGATTGAAAAGCTGCGAAAGAATTTTTATTCTAATACAGATGTACGATTTATCGAAAAAATTGCTTCTTATATAGCATCGCATTTTGATTCGATTTCTAATATTCGGCTTTTAAATAGTTATCTGAGTGTTGATTTAGACACTCTTCTTCTTAACAGATCAACTTTTGAAAAAAGAGTTAAAGAAGAGCTAACCAAATCAAATATCACTAAAGTTAATGTTGGGCTTGCTTTTATTTCAGTTGATAATTTTGAAAAGCTGTTAAATGAATTTGGTGAAAAGGTAATTCAAAAAATCATTAAGCATGTTGCAGTGCATTTAAACAAAGAATCAGATGATCTTATGATTAACGCTCGGCTAGATACTAATAAATTTGCTGTGTTGTTTTTCAATCGAGATGATGCCGAAGCTTTTCTATGGTGCGAGAAACTTCGCCAAAAGGTTGTTAAGGATTTTATAAATTTGGATAGTAATAATATTAGCATTTCACTGAGTATCGGTTTTGCCAGTGGTAAAAATCATGTCCAACCTGAGCTATTATTCGAAAACTGTGAACTTGTTCTTCGCAGGGCAGTTTCAAGTGGCGGGAATTGTGTGAGAAATTTCAAATGATTTTCTCAAAATCCTCTTAATGGCTCAATGTATTAGTAACATTATTTGTTGAAACAATAAACTTTAAATTATTTTCCATGCCAAAAACAGTTGTCATAATTCTCGATGGAGTTGGTGTAGGTTTCACACCAGATGCTGCTGACTACAATGATGTCGGATGTAATACGCTTGGCAATATCGCCAAAAAAATTGGTGGTCTGAAATTACCTAATCTTGAACAGCTGGGTATTGGAAACATTATTGATATTCCTGGAATTGCTAAGAGATCAGATTGCATCGGTAATTTCGGAAAAATGAAAGAACTATCAAAAGGAAAAGACAGTACAACAGGACACTGGGAAATTGGCGGCTTGATTACCGACAAACAGTTTCCAGTTTATCCCAGTGGATTTCCAAAAGAAATTATAAACAAGTTTATTAAACTCAATGGTTTGAGCGGTTCACTTGGAAATAAAGCTGCGTCTGGTACAGTAATTATTGTAGAACTTGGTGAGGAGCACATTCGTACTGGTTATCCGATCGTCTATACGAGTGCCGATTCGGTTTTTCAAATTGCAGCTCATGAGGAAGTAATCCCCATAGAAAAACTGTATGAAATTTGTGAAGTCACTCGAAACAGAGTTATGATAGGTGAACATGCTGTTGGTAGAATCATCGCCCGACCTTTTATAGGCAGCAATGGAAACTTTAGCCGAACTTATAAGAGAAAAGATTATGTTCTTGAACCACATGGCGAAATAATTTTTGACGTATTAGTTCAAAATGATATTAATACTATCGGAATCGGTAAAATCAATGATTTATTCGCTTACAGAAATATTAATAAGCAAATTAAAACCAAAACTAATCTCGAAGGTATTGCTGAAACAATTAAATTCATTAATGAAGGAGAAAATTCATATCTGATGACAAACTTAGTAGATTTTGATGTTTATTTCGGTCACAGAAATGATAGTGAGGGATTCGCAAAAGCATTGATTGAATTTGATAATCATTTACCAAAATTGCTAACTGCTCTGAATGAAGCTGATATGCTTATAATTACCTCTGATCATGGTAACGATCCAACCTTTCCTGGTACTGATCATACAAGGGAATTTGTTCCTCTATTAGTGTACGGAAAAAATTTAGTTAAAGGAATGAATATCGGTTTAAGAGAGACTTTTGCAGATGTTAGTAAAACGATTTGTGATTTTTACGGGATAAGCAATAGACTGAGCGGAACGAGTTTCTATCCTTTACTACAGCCCAAAAATGTTTAAAATTTGTGAAAAAGGACAAAGAAGTAAATAAAAATACTTCAATTTGAAACTATTATTAATGAAAAAAATTTTTATATTTAAAGCCAAAATTAACTAGAATAGGTGAGAACTTGATACTTGGCAGAATCATTGGTACCGTTTGGGCAACAAGAAAAGACGATAATTTAGTCGGTGCAAAATTCTTGATTGTTCGGCAATTGAACCTTGATTATTCTGAAACGTCTAATTTTGTTGTTGCAGTTGATAGTGTCGGAGCTGGAGTAGGTGAGGTTGTTTTAGTGGCAACCGGTTCTTCTGCTCGACAGACTGCGTTCACCAAAAATAAGCCAATTGATGCTGTCATAATGGCAATTGTAGATAAATTAGACATACCGATTAAACAAAAAGATTTTGAAACCGTAAAAAATTAAATTATGTTTTTCGCACAAGTGATCGGAACAGTATGGGCAACAAAAAAATATCCTGCACTTGAATCATTCAAAATGCAGTTTATTCAGCCGATAAATGGTGAAATGAAACAACGTGGCGAACCAATTGTTGCAATCGATACAGTCGGCGCTGGACCTGGTGAAATTGTGATGTACATTACTGCATCCGAAGCCGTAATCCCACTGCCAGTGGATATGGCACCAGTAGATGCATCAATAGTTGGAATTATTGATCGAATAGATTTGGAAAAAAATTTGGAGAAGAAAAAGTAAATGGTAAGAATAACCAAACAATACACGAATAGAGAAAGTCAGTCACTCGATAAGTATTTACAGGAAATTGGAAAAGTTGATTTAATTACTCCGGACGAAGAAATTGAACTTGCCCAAAAAATCAAAAAAGGTGATCAGCTTGCTCTGGAGAAATTAACCAAAGCAAACCTTCGCTTTGTTGTTTCAGTGGCCAAACAATATCAAAACCAAGGATTATCTCTCGGCGATTTGATCAATGAAGGAAACTTAGGTTTAATAAAAGCTGCAAAGCGATTTGACGAGACTCGTGGGTTTAAGTTTATATCATATGCAGTTTGGTGGATTCGTCAGTCAATTCTACAAGCCCTTGCGGAACAATCAAGAATTGTAAGGTTACCGCTTAACCGAGTCGGAGCTCTAAATAAAATTGGAAAAGCTTTCAGTAATCTCGAGCAAGAATTTGAAAGAGAACCGAGTGCTCAAGAATTATCCGAGGAATTGAATATTCCAGTTGGCGAAGTTGCTGATACGTTAAAAATATCCGGCAGACATGTTTCTATGGATGCTCCTTTTGCTCAGGGAGAAGATAATCGTTTGCTTGACGTTATCCAAAACGATCAACAGCCCTCTCCTGATCATGGATTAATGAAAGAATCATTAAAAGTTGAAATTGAAAGAGCTTTATCTACTTTAACAGAACGTGAAGCAGAAGTGATTAGACTCTATTTCGGACTTAACTATGAGCACTCACTCACATTGGAAGAGATTGGAGAGAAATTCAATCTTACTCGCGAAAGAGTAAGACAAATCAAAGAAAAGGCAATTCGTCGATTGCGGCACGCATCTCGCAGCAAGGCGCTTCGCTCTTATCTTGGATAATCCTTAAAACAATTTAAGTTCTACGTACTCAAACGATTGATTCTATTATTAAACTCATTTAACATTTGAACCTGTTAACTATTTCTATAAATAGATTTTCATTGTCGGCCACAGTTACCATGACTGTAATTTTACTAGCATTTTCCTCTTGTTCTGGTCCAGTTCGTTTCGCATCAAAATCAACAAATGGACAGAATGGATTGTCAAAATCAGACTCACTCAGAGTTGTCCGCGGACTCAATTCTCATCAAGATTCATCACTTCGTTTTGCAAGTGATATTGAATTTAGCGAAGATGAAATTAGAGAATCCGAAAGAGAAATTCCTGATCAGGGGAAAATTGATATTAGTGAACTACTGCGGCAGCATGGCCGGATGGATACTATTAATAGTATTCCAACCTCATATGAGCGAACAATAATGCAGATCATAAATTTTCTCGGAACTCCATATAAATTCGGAGGCAATTCACGAAAAGGAATTGATTGCAGTGCTTTTACCCAAACTATAATGGCTGAAGCCTTTAATCTAGAAATTCCACGTTCAACTCTTGGGCAAATTAAAATCGGCAGTGAAGTGCGGAGAGAGGAACTTGAATTCGGGGATCTGATATTTTTTAATACACGCCGCCGCCAAGTTCCAGGTCATGTCGGAATTTATCTTTGGGATCAATATTTCGCCCATGCATCAACTAAACATGGCGTAACAATCAGTTCGATGGAATCGGGTTATTATGATCGCAAATTTATTTCGGCCCGCAGGATAGAAGAAGTGTTTGCGTTAACTAGATAGTCAGATTTTAATAATTACAAATGGTCGAAATCAAATTACGACCTTCTGATAGTACTTAATTTCTATTAAGAACATCCGCTCGTTGAACCGCACTCCAGACACTTATAGCAATTTCCACTCCTTACCATAATTGAACCGCATTCATGACAAGGAGGTGCATCAGCTTGGGTCACAAAAACTTTCTTTTCGTTAAACTCCAGTGAATTTTGCATTTTAGTTTGAGACTTGCTCATTGTCTTTGATTTCTTTGCTTGGTATTCCGGAATTTGAGCTAATTGACTCGCTTCATCTTCAGGTAAAAATTTTAATTGAAGCCATCTGAAGATATAATCCATCACAGATTTGGCAATGGGAATCTGCTTATTATTTGTGAATCCAGAAGGTTCAAACCTTGTATGTGTGAACTTATCTACTAATACTTTTAATGGAACACCGTACTGCAGCGCTAATGATATTGCCGTAGCAAATGAATCCATTAATCCCGAAACAACAGTCCCTTCCTTAGACATTACAATGAAAATTTCCCCTGGTTGGCCGTCCTCGTAAATACCAACTGTTATATAACCTTCGTGACCGCTAATGCTAAATTTATGGGTGATTGAGTGCCGTTCATCAGGAAGTCTTTTCCTACGAGGTTGAAAGTCTATATATAAATTTCCTTTTTCTTCGGCGATTTTCTTTTTTTCGGTTTTTGTTGATGTGCTGAGTGGTTGAGTAACTTTACAACCATCTCGATAAATCGCAATTGCCTTGAGTCCCAATCGCCATGCTTCTAAATAAGAATTTTTAATTTCCTCAACTCTTACTTCGTTCGGCATATTGACAGTTTTAGAAATTGCACCAGATAAGAATGGCTGAACAGCCGACATCATTTTTATGTGACCCATGTAATGAATAGTTCGCGATCCATTGACCGGCTTAAAAGCACAATCAAAGATTGGCAAGTGTTCTTCCAATAAATGAGGAGCGCCTTCGATCGTATCACTTTCATTAATATATGAAACAATTTCAGCAACTTGCTTTGAATTATAGCCTAATTTATTTAAAGCTAGTGGAACAGTTTTGTTTATAATTTTGAATGCACCGCCACCGACTAATTTTTTCATCTTGACAAGTGCGATATCAGGCTCTACACCAGTGGTGTCACAATCCATCATAAAGCCGATTGTACCTGTCGGGGCTAATACCGTTACTTGAGAATTCCTAAATCCAAATTCCGTTCCGAATTTCGCAACCTCTTCCCAAATTTCGATGGAAGAAGTGAACATCTCCAATGGTATAAGTGAACCATCAATTTTTTTGGCTGCTTGGAGATGTTGATTCATTATGCGGAGCATCGGCTCACGATTTTTTAAAAAACCTCTAAATGGTCCTATTTTCTCAGAAATTATGGCGGATTGTTTGTAAGCTACACCGCACATTATGGAGGTGATGGCAGCAGCATATGCACGTCCATGATCGCTGTCGTAAGCGACACCATTTGCCATTAGTAATGCCCCGAGGTTTGCATAACCGAGTCCGAGTGGACGATAATCATAACTGTTTTTCTCAATTGCTTTGGTCGGGTAACTTGAATTCTCAACGAGAATTTCTTGAGCAGTAATCACTATGCTGCATACGTGTCTAAAGGAATCAACATCAAAATTACCATCCTCATTCCGGAATTTCATTAAATTCAGTGAAGCCAAATTGCACGCTGTATCATCGAGAAACATGTATTCACTGCAAGGATTGCTTGCGTTTATTCTTGCACTATTCGAGCATGTATGCCAATTATTGATTGTCGTATCGAATTGAATTCCCGGATCGCCGCATAGCCAAGCGGCTTGGGCGACTTTGTTCATAACATCTTCAGCATCAAATGTATCGATGACGCGCCCATCTTTAATTGCTTTTGTTTGCCAGGATTTTTTATTTACAACGGCATCCATAAACTCATCAGTCACACGAATTGAATGATTAGCGTTTTGATAATGGATACTGTCATACGCGCCACCTGGCACATTGAAACTTGAATCATACCCGGCTTCGATTAATGCATGAGCTTTTTTCTCTTCATCAGCTTTACAATTAATAAAATCAATGATGTCAGGATGATCTATGTTAAGGATTACCATTTTTGCTGCTCGGCGTGTTTTACCGCCGCTTTTTATTACACCAGCAAATGCATCATAACCTTTCATGAACGATACTGGTCCAGAAGCAATACCACCACCTGAGAGGGATTCCTTTGATGATCTGAGGACACTTAGATTAGTTCCCGTTCCACTTCCCCACTTGAAAAGCATACCTTCAGTCTTTGCTAATTCGAGGATAGATTCCATTTTGTCTTCAACGGAATTAATAAAACAAGCCGAGCACTGAGGATGTTTTTCGATTCCGACATTAAACCAAACTGGACTGTTAAAACTTAAATATTGGTTTACTAACAAATAAGAGAGCTCGTTATAGAATGCATTTGCGTCTTCAACATTCGAAAAATACTTTCCTTTAATCCCCCATTCAGTGATTGTTTTTGTAACTCGATTAATTAATTGACGGACACTATGCTCTCGGTCAGGTGTGTCAAGCTTTCCGTGAAAATATTTCGATACGACTACGTTGGTTGCTGTTAGCGACCATGATTTTGGTATTTCAACATCTTTTTGTTGAAATATAATTTCTCCTTTTTCATTGGAGATTGTTGCATCTCTAAGATCCCATTCAATTTCATCGAATGGATGTATTTCTTTGTTTGATAATTTATAATTAAATGTTAAACCGTCTTTTTTAAAATATTCCTCACTCTCAGTATTCGGAAGGTCAATCTTTCGGGTTGACATGAAAGTGGTACTTTTTTGCATTAAACTCTCTCGTGAATAATAATTGAATTTGGGATGTTGTTTTTCTTACCATAATTTCTTTTGCATAGACAAGATTCAAAACATGCTTGGCAATAATATCATTCATATTCAAATGATGCAAGATTTTTTTTTGACAAAGAAAAAATTTTTTTCATACTTCAATAACATTTTACAAATCATTTATTAAAAATAAAAATTTATTTTTGAAAAAATATTCTCCGTAAATTTAAATATTGAGTCGAGTATAAATCGAGCACTGATAAAAAAATATTTAATGAAGGAGTTAAAATGGAAAAAAGTATATGGTTAAAAAATATCGAACGTGATATAATTTCACTTGGGAGTATTGTGTTTTATTTTCTTGTAATTGGAAGAGCCCTGATTGCACCATACGTACTTTTTGTGAGTCAATTAATTGTAGCAGCCATATTCCTTGTAATAATTTTCATCAAATTTAAAGATTGGGAAACTTATATAGCACGAGCATTCGTGTTGTTAGTATGTACTGGAATTTTTTACAACAGTCTGGCGTACACAATATTTACAATAGTAATATTTTTATTAATACTAATTTCATCTAAGCATCTGGGCTCTTCAACGAAAAGCATCATTGCTGGTATATTGATTGGAATAATCTCACTCGTTCCAGCTTTTATTGCGTCACATTTAATTCGAGGAAGTTTTGGATTCACTGAATGATTTGAAGCCAAAAACATTCAAAAATTTAGAATTTTTAT
>VGVX01000009.1 GCA_016873845.1 Ignavibacteria bacterium | reverse complement strand
TTTTGGATTGTTTGTTACAGCAATGAATTTAATCCCGGTGGGACAGCTCGATGGCGGGCATATATTTTATTCTATGTTCGGTACTAATCTTCACCGCAAAGTTGCCGATGTAACATTTGCATTACTAATGATTCTTGGAATTTCAGGATTTGTTTCGGAGTTTTTTAACCTAAATTTTCCAATAGGTTGGAGCGGATGGGTATTTTGGGCATTGATTTTACGCTTCTTGATAAAACTTTATCATCCAGAAATTTATGATCCAGTTGGACTCGATAAAAAAAGAAAATTGATTGGTTACTTTGCTATCATTATCTTTATAATATCTTTTACCCCAGTTCCTTTTTACATTAAATTTTGGTAAGTAAGTGAATAATATAAAAAACATAGTAGCTGCAGTAGTTTTCTGTTCAATCTTTATTCAATCGTGCGAGAAGGAATACTCTTCAATCTTCGATCCAGCTCAAAATGTTCCGCCTGTTGTAAAGAACGTTCAAGCGCCTGATACGTTAATCGTACCTCTTGCTGACACCTTAAAAATCTCACTTAGTGTAGATGCTTCGGATGCAGATGGTGTTAATGAACTAACATCTGTATACTTTAACACATTCAGGCCTGATGGTTCTCCATCATCAAGCAATCCCTTCCAGATGTTTGACGACGGGAACATTGTTGCGAATGGTGATCTAGTAAAAGGTGATGGAACATATTCTCGGATTATTATTCTCCCTCCAGGTACTACCAAAGGAAAGTATCGATTTGATTTTCAAGCGATAGATAAATCAAACGAATTAAGTAATGTCATTTCTCACTTTATGGTTTTGAAATAATGTTGAACAAATTATTTTTCGTATTGCTTTTAACTTCTGTCAGTTTCGCTCAGCATATTCCAATGGATTTCCAATTTGAAACAAAAATAAAATTGAATAAGTCTGCTTCAGGCTCGACGACACAAACAGGAAACTCGATTACTGATTTGATTACTATAGGCGATACAATACTTCTCGGCAGTGGAAAGGGTTTAAGCATTTCCTTTGATAAAGGTGAAAGTTGGTTAAACTTTTATAATCATCCAAAATTTGGTAAAGAAGCTATTTCTGGCTTAGGGTATAAAAATGGATTGATTTGGGCGGCAACAGCACATTCAATCGAAAAAGATGGGCAAACGCTTCCAGAAGGGAGTGGATTTCTGTTTTCGTTAGATGCCGGAAATTCGTGGTACAAAGTTCCTCAGCCAATCGATCACAAAGATAGCAATAAAGTCTATTACGGTTTAAATAAACTCAATGCTCTCCCAATTACAACAGCGGTGAATAATATCACATATGATGTCGCTGTTACGAAAGATGCAGTATGGATTGCATCTTTTGCAGGTGGATTGCGAAAATCAACGAACAAGGGAGGAACTTGGGAACGAGTTGTTATTCCTCCAGACAATCTAAACTCCATTAAGCCAACAGATACACTTTCGTTCGATCTTTCACCCGTTAGCGGTTCTTTGGGATATCAAAACAATCTCAATCATCGAGTTTTTTCGGTTTACGCTGAAACAGATTCAATTATTTGGGTTGGAACTGCCGGTGGAATAAATAAATCAACCGATGGAGGAATAAGCTGGCGAAAGTTTACAAAACAAAATCAAACCAATGGCATTAGCGGAAACTTCGTGGTTGCAATTAACGGAACGAAAGTCGGAGGTGCTACTCACATTTATGCTGCAACTTGGAAAGCTGAAGATCTGACCGAAGAATATGCTGTAAGTTTCACGTCTGATGGAGGAGAGACTTGGTTGCAGTCAAATAGAACTCAACGCTTTCACAACTTTGGTTTTTACAATCATATCTCTTATGCGGCAGGGAGTGAAGGACTTTACAGAACGGATAATTCAGGTGTGAATTGGATCAAAGCTCCAGCAATTGTTGATTCAATTACAAAACAAAGAATACAAACAAATACTTTTTACTCAGCTGCAAGTCAAGGTAATACAATTTGGATCGGATCAAATAGCGGACTTGCTAAGACAACCGAAACCGGTTCACCGTGGGGTGGATTTTGGCGGGTCTATCTTGCTTATGTTCCAGTCAATTCAGCAAATGAAACTTATTCTTACCCTAACCCATTTAATCCTGATCAGGAGGTTGTAAAAATTAAGTATATGACCGAAGGTGCGGACAAAAACGTAACTATTAGAATTTATGACTTCGGTTTTAATCTCTTGAAAACAATTATTCAGAATGCACCAAGATCAGGAACAATCGATAAATTAATTCAACAGACAGAAACTTGGAACGGAAAGGATGAATTTGACTCAATTGTCAGTAATGGAGTTTACTTTTATTCAGTTGAGATCGGGGAATCAAAACCTGCTTTCGGAAAGATTATGGTGTTGAGATGAGAGTGATCATGCATTTTCGAAAAATGGTTTCTATAAAATTTGCCTGCACAACATTGTTCTTGTCTATTGCCATTTGCAACAGTATAGTTTTAGCTCAACCGCAAACCAGCAAAATATCTTCTGCACCGGGATCGTTTTCGAGAATGGGATTTGGTTCACGCGGAATCGGCATGGGAAATGCGATGACTTCAGTGACCGAAGGGCAGTTGAGTTCATATTATAATCCTGCTCTTGTAGTTTTTCAAAAAGGGAATAATGCAAATCTCGGTTATACATTTCTTTCATTAGACAGAAGAATGAACTTTTTAAGTGTTGGCCGAAGTTTTAAGTTTTATAAAAAGGATGAAGACGGAAATTCGACCAATGAAGTACATTCGACTGCGGGAGTTAGTGTCGGTGTAATTAATTCAGGTGTTGGCAACATAGATGGAAGAGATGGTTCTGGATTAAAAACTGAAACCTATTCAACTAGTGAAAATCAATTCTTTTTGTCGTTTGGTATTAAGCCCTCTGAACGGGTCGCAATTGGATTAACAGCTAAGATGTATTATTATTCTTTATTTGAAAAAATGTCGAGTACTTCGCTCGGATTTGATTTTGGTGCAATTATAAAAATTATGGATGAGTTGTACATTAGTGCAGTTATCGCTGACTTGAATTCAAAGTATCAATGGGATTCTACACCGATTTACAAAGAAAAGGGAAGAAGCAATACTATTGATAAATTTCCTCTTCTAAAACGAATCGGAATCAGTTATTTACTCCCAAATAATCTTGGAATAGTTGCTGTAGATTTTGAATCTTCAAATTTCGGTACTAACATTTTAAAATTTGGGGCTGAATATAATTTATTGGATTATCTAAAGTTGAGAGCAGGGCTCGACCGGTTTAATCTCAGTAATTCAGATATGGTTCCGAAAACTTCATTTGGATTTCAATTAGACCAATCGATTTGGAATTTAGAATTTGCACTTAATTATGCTTTCGTAATGGAAGCTTATTCGCCATTTGATGAACATGTAATTTCGTTAGGAATAAATTTTTAATGAAAAAGTTAATAACCTTGACTTTTATAATTGTATATGCTTTGAGTTACGCTCAAAATGATGCTGGAAAAACTGGTTTGTCCTTCTTAAAAATTGGAGTTGGTGCCGGTGAATCTGCTCTCGCTGAAGCAATTTCCACGAATTTGAATTCTCCGTTTTCTATTTATTATAATCCGGCACTGCTTAGCTTTCATGAGAATCCGAACATCGGCTTTATGCATAATGAATGGATTCAAGATGTAAAATCAGAATTCCTAATATCTAATTTCGAATTATTTAATATTCCACTCTTTGCAGTTGTTAATTCGACAAATATCTCTGAGATCGAAATTAGAACTAAACCCGGGGAGAAAGAGGGAAGTTTCAACGCACATTATTTAAACATAGGCCTTGGAACAGCTCTGAAACTTTATGAAAATATTTCAACAGGTGTTGTTTTTAAATATCTCTATGAAAATATTTTTGATTACGAAGCTTCTGGTTATGCTCTGGACTTGGGATTATTCTACAAAGACTTTTATTCAGATTTGAATTTAGGATTGACTCTCAGGAATCTTGGACATATGTCAAACCTAAATCAGGAAAGTACTAAACTCCCCACTGAAATTCGTATCGGTGCATCGTACGTGGATTTATTAAAATTCTCAGAGTTTTCATTTACTCCTTCAATCGAATTTCAAAAATATTTTTCGAAAGCTGGATTTCCAATACTATTCGGATTAGAAACTAATTATTCGAGAATGTTTTTTGTACGACTTGGTTACCGAACAGGCAGGGAGCTACATGGTTTCTCAGCAGGAGTTGGAATCAACTGGAAAGGCATTCAGGCTGATTACGCATATGTACCTTTTAAAGAAAGTTTTGGTTCAGCAAATATTTTTTCAATTTTTATTTCATTATGATAGAAGTCAGCGAATTTAATTTAGGTAAAATAAGAGACGAAGATTGGAATGATTTTATCGATAAATCCGACAATGGTACGATTTTTCACCGAAGAGATTTTTTAGCTTATCACCCAAAAGATAGATTTATCGACTCATCATTAGTGTTCGAAAAAAGCAGTAAATTATTCTCGGTCCTTCCGGCAATTGAATTTAAGAATGATGGGAAGAAAATATTTTATTCTCATCGAGGGGCTTCTTACGGTTCTTTTGTTTATGATTCTTCGCTAAACATTAAAGATTCATTCGAACTTGTTGAATCACTCATCGATCACTGCAGAGGCAAAAAATACAATCGTATAATTCTCACGCTTCCGCCAATTATTTATTGCACGAAAGTTTCGAATTATATCGACTTTGCTTTAGTGAAGAATGGATTCAATTATTTGAAAAGAGAAGTCTCAAGTGTCGTGTCACTGGATTTCGATGATGAGAACTTAGTTTATACTTACCGACCGGAAGCAAGAACAGCTTTAAAAAAATCTTTGAAATCTGGAGTTGAGATTGCCGAGACCGATCGTTTTGAAGAATACTATGAAATCTTAAAACAAAATCTAAAGATGCGGCACAATGTCAATCCAACACACACTTTAGATGAATTGAAGAAAATAAAAAATATTTTTCCTACTAAAGTTAGATTGTTTGGCGCTTTTGCGAAATCTAAGTTAGTTGCTGGAGTATGTAATTTCTCTGCAAATAAAAAGGTCGTGCTTGCCTTCTATATCTCCCATGATGAAAATGCTCAAGAATATCGTCCTGTTAATTTACTTTTTTATGAAATCATGAGAAAATATAAATCAGAAGGATTCAATTATCTTGATTTTGGGATTTTCACAGTAAATATGGAACCGAATTGGGGATTAGGAAGATTCAAAGAAAACTTTGGTGCGAGAGGAATTTTCCGTGACACATTTTATTTAGACCTTTAGAATTTAAGTGTTAAAAATTCTTCACATAGCAGTAGAAAATTATGCTGGCGTACCTTATTCTTATGTGCAAATGCATAGGGCATCCGGAGACGAAGCGAAGCTGGTAACATTCTATCATACACCTTATAAATTTCCCGAAGAAGCTTGTTTAAATTATTTTGTTCCGAGAAACTTCATCTCGAACTATTGGCGAAAGAGTAAAATTGAAAATCTACACAAATCTGTAGAACGTAAAGAAAAATCGTATCCTATCTATTTTGAACCTAAAAATTTTTTTGAGTCACTATATTTCGATGTTGCCGAATCACTTCGCACCAAAAAAATAATGGCATTCATTGAAGAACATGAATTGAACAAATACGATGTTATTCACTACGATGGTGGAATGGATTTTTTTAGGGATTCAAGAATTGCAAAAAATTGGAAAACAGATGGAAAAAAGATTGTTTGCTGTTACTTTGGTAGTGATTTACGATCTCGCGGATTGATGAGAGAGCTTGATAGAATTTCTGATCTGAATCTAACTTCTGAATTCGATCATCTCAAAATGCATCCGACCGTACATTACTTATTTTATCCATTCAATATCGATGAATTGCCGATTCGAAAAAAAAATGATTCAGAGAAAATTAAGATTATTCACACACCGACAAACAGAAAGTTCAAGGGAACTTCGCTTATTCTGAAAGTGATTAACAAAATTAAAAAAGACCGCAAGATCGATTTCATTCTATTGGAAAAACAGATTCGTTCAAAAGTGCTTGATGTCAAATCGACTTGTGATATTTGCATCGATCAAGTTGGCGGCGCTATGGGAGGAACCGGGTATGGCAAAAGCGGACTTGAAAGTCTTGGAATGGGAATTCCAACACTCACTAATATGACGAAGGAGTATGAAGACTTTCTTCCTTCCAATCCATTTGTTGTCGCAAATAATGAAGATCAGCTTTATTCGAAACTTATGGAGCTGATTGATTCACGAGAATTACGTGAAAAAGTTAGTATTAAATCTAGGAAGTGGGTGGAGGAGTATCATTCATTTGAAAAAGTTAATTCAGCATTGAAGCAGCATTACCGCGAGCATGGGATCCTCTGAGAAATCAAATCACGGAATATTTTTTCACACGAGTATTTATGGTTTCGGACATCTTATTGCCCGCAGTCTGAGTTTTATCCTTCTTCCATTCTATACTCATTATATTTCTTCAAAGGAATTCGGAATATATTCCTTAGTAATTTCGTTTGCTTCGATCATCTCTATTTTTTTTCACCTAGGGCTGCAGGGAAGTTTTGTGAAGTATTTTACTTCAGCGAAATCTCAAAGTGAACAGAGATTAATTTTTTCTAATCTGATTTTCTTGATTTCCGCAGTATCTCTTCCAATCACGGTGATTTTACTTTTCTTCGCAAGAGAAATTTCACAGATAGTTCTCCACAGCAGCGAGTACTCGTTATCTCTTTCGCTTGGGATTATTTCAATTCTTCTGATGACCTATTCATATTACTTTTCGATTATATACGTAACACTTGAAAAGTCGAAACGATTTGTCAGTAATACAGTAATCTCCGCTTTACTTAATTTTGTTTTAAATGTGATATTTATTCACAATCTATCGATGGGAATAAATTCTATCTTTTATGCGCAGATCATAAGTTCAATAGTTTTGATTTTGCTTTGTAGTGATGTTCTCAAAATTTATTTTCAATTTGAATACAGCTCAAATTGGATTAAAAGTATCTTAAAATTTGGTTATCCATTTTTTTTCTCAAGTATTTTTACAGTTCTCACAGAAGTATTCGATAGATTTCTTGTTGATTATTTTTTAGGAAGCGACAAAGCTGGTGTTTATTATTTGGGCTATCGATTCGGTCTCGTATTAAATATTTTTGGAATTTCATTTAAAAATTCCTGGCTCCCGCATTATTACAACTTCATAGTTAATCTAAAAGATGATCAACCGAACTATCTTGGCAAAGTCTTTTCGAAATTGATTGTAATCTCTGCAATTCTAATTATCCCAATATCACTTTTTGCCGATGATGTGTTCAGATTGGATATTAATGGATTTAAAATATTTACACCGGAATATTTTGAAGCTGCCTTCGTGATCCCATTTGTTTTGTTCGGTTATATGTTCGCGATAATGATGTCGTTTTATTCGCTTGGACCTTATGTAAGTGATAAGCCGATTCATTTTTTACTTTCAGATCTCTTATGTTTTATTGGAAATATAATTCTCAACATACTTCTTATCCCTTTTATCGGATTGACTGGAGCTGCAATTGCAACCATGGCAGCTTTTATGCTTGGTGCATTTTATTTGTATTTAACCAGCGCAAAAGTTGTTAAGGTGAATTACGAAAAAAGAAAGTTATGGACAGCCATTGGAGTCAGTTTCGGATTTCCATTTTTGTCCATGGTGATTGCTTCTATATATTTAGATATAGTTCTAATTTTTTGTTTTGTAATAATCGTACGTGAATTGAAAGTAATTGATTTTGCTAGATTGATCCGGTTGCAGTTTTAGGAGTTATAAGCTCTCAGCAATTCCGCCTCACACGTTCCCCAATTAAAAAATTCTTCAACGGCTCGGCGTCCATTTCTTCCCAACTCGACAATCTTTTCTGGATTAGTGATAAGACTCTCAATAGAAAAAACTATAATGTTCACATTAAGAGGATTCACCAAAATTCCGCAATCCGCATCAGCGAATGTATCTGATATCGGTTTGTAATTCGATGCAACTATACACTTACCGAGAGCCATGTAATCAAAGATTTTTATCGGGAGTGATCTTTCATAAATTCCGTTTGCAGGACGAATATCAAAGCAAATGTGGGTTGGTTCAAGATGTTTTGAGAATTCGGTATAATCAGTCCATGGGCAGTACTGAATATTTATTCGATTAACTTCTAACTCGTTTAGGATCGACTTCTCTCTTTCATCCTCAAATCTGCCCGCAAGTATGAACTTTATTCTCATATTTGGATTTTGCCTTTTCAGTTGAAGTAACGCATCAGCCATGATTTTCAATCCTCTTGAAACAGAGATCACACCTGCATATCCAAACACAATTTCAGTACCGTCAAATGCTTGAGTTGAAGCTTTGTAGTAATCGAGTATTGGATAGTATCCAATAAGGTATTTATTTATTTTCGGAGCGTATAAATCGTATCTCTGCTTCTTATAATTCTCCCCGAGAATAATCGCGTCACATAAATTGCTGACAATGAAGTTCAGAATATGGCCAAAAAGGAATTTGAGTGGCTTAAAAAAGAGAGGACTATTTTTAACAATGTTTTCGGGATACCATTCCGTAACATCATAAAAAATTCTTACTTTTCTATTATTCCGATTCGTCACTCTAAAAACGTATCCAATGAGAACAGTCATCGGCTCACAGGCATGGATAATTTCTGCTTCGGACTGAGTTAAGTAATTAATTAATCTTTTGATTTTTGAGATAGGATTGAGTGAATTTATTTTCTGGTCGAAACCGATGCACTTAATTCCTTCGAGTTTCGCATCAATGTCTTCAGTTGAACAAATAATCGTTACCTTGAAACTGTTTTTGTCCAGTGAACCGGCAATTTTATGAAATATTCTTTCGTCCTTTGGAGGATGACCGGTGGTTAATATTGCGACCTTTTTCATTTAATTACATCTTATCCAAAAAAGTTTTTGAATGAAACCGAATTTAACTTATAATTGCTTTGGTTTTATTTCGAATCGAAAAACATTGACAATTTAATAATTTAAGGGAACCAAATGAAGAATAGTTTAATCGCTTTAATAATATTGGGTGTTGTGATAGCAATCACTTTTTTTGCTATCGGCGGATTGGAAGGGAATAATGGTGAAACAGATTTAAGCTCAAATGATGGCAAATCTTTTAATGAAAAACTCGAAGCTGCGAAAAGCTTGAATAAAAAAATTGTTGTTTCCGTGTACACTGACTGGTGCGGTTGGTGCAAAAAAATGGATCGTGAAACTTTCAAGAATGAATCTGTTATTTCTGAGATAGTTAGAAACTTTATATTCATAAAACTAAATGCTGAATCCAGTGAGGAATTGACCTATCAAGGAGAAAAATATACTAAAGTTCAATTTGCGGCTGCATTTGGAATAAAGGGCTATCCAGCAACAATTTTTCTTAATTCAAGCAGTGATCCAATTACAGTGGTTCCAGGATACATTGATGGAGACATGTTCACTAAAATCTTAAAATTCATTTCTAGCGAAGCATATCTTAATCAAACGTTTGAAAAATTCATTGAAGAAGGAAAACAAAATTGAAATTGGAAATTGAATAATGAATATTGAACAATCAATGTTGAGTAATGAACAATGAATAATAAATAAAGAACAAGGAATATCGAATAATGAGCTAGGAATAATGAATATCGAATGAGTATTAACTCGCCATTCAAAATTCACTATTCAATATTCGATATTCAAAAAATATTGCTTTTAGGCTCCTTCAACGCGTTTATAACTCTAATTTCCTTTTAAAGAAATCAATCGTAATTTTTATTCCTTCGCTTCGTGATATTTTTGGTTCCCAGTCGAGAATTTGTTTTGCAAGTGTAATATCGGGTTGACGAACTTTTGGATCGTCAATCGGCAATTCTTTGAACGCGATTTTGCTTTTACTCTTAGTGAATTTCAAGACTTCTTGAGCGAATTCAAGTATCGTAATTTCGTCAGCATTACCAATGTTGATCGGCTCTTTAAAATTCGAATTTAGCAATCGAAATATTCCTTCAATCAAATCTTCTACAAAACAAAAGCTTCGGGTTTGTGAACCGTTTCCAAAGACTGAAAGATCTTCCCCCTTCAATGCTTGCCCTATAAAAGTCGGTAGAACTCTTCCATCGTGCAATCGCATTCTTGGTCCGTACGTATTAAAGATACGAACGATTCTTGTATCAACTCCATGATAGCGATTATAAGCCATTGTCAATGCTTCAGCGAAACGTTTCGCTTCATCATAAACACCGCGAGGTCCGATCGGATTAACATTTCCCCAGTAACTTTCCGGCTGCGGATGAATTTCCGGATCTCCATATACTTCTGATGTTGACGCCAATAAAAACCTTGCACCTTTTGCTTTGGCGAGTCCGAGTGCTTTGTGTGTTCCTAGTGATCCGACTTTCAATGTCTGTATTGGTAATTTTAAATAATCGATCGGTGAAGCTGGAGAAGCAAAATGAAGAATGTTGTCAACTCGTCCATCGATGTGGACGAATTCTGTAACATCATATTTAACGAACTTAAAATTTTCATTCCCGAAAAGATGTGATACATTTTCAAGACTACCTGTGATAAGGTTATCGAGACAGATTACTTTGTGTCCATTGTTTATAAGCTTATCACAAAGATGAGAGCCGAGAAATCCCGCTCCACCCGTTACAACTGAAATTGGAATATTGTTCATAGAGTTAATGATAATTGTTTTTTGAAAAATCTGGGTTCAATATCGAGAATTTGTGCGTAAAGTAAAAGTAATTGATTGTTATAATCCGTGTTGCTTGCAAATAAAATTGCTTCACATTGAAAATCTATTACTAAACAAACTTATGAACGATACCTAATTTATTGCATTATTAGTGATAAATTTATTGGTCATTTAGACCTATTGACACTCGAACCGCCGTTTGTAAACTGATTTTGAAAGAAAGGTTATGCTGTAAAAAAGCTGCAGTATATGATGAAAAATTAGGGAGGTAATCAAAATGAAATTTCTTTTATCGACTCTTCTAATATTTTTTCTAAGCTCGTTCCAAGTTTACTCGCAATGGTCTTTAATCAATCCCCGTCCCTTTGAAGCGAATATAAACTCAAGTTTTTTTATGAATGAAAATATTGGATGGATCGCCTGCGATCATGGTGAAATTTATAAAACCACAGATGGAGGCGAGAGCTGGGTTTTTCAAATAACTGGTTCTACCTCAAGATTATTTTCAATCCATTTTGTAAATCAAAATCTGGGATTCTGCGTAGGCTGGAATGGGATTATTTTAAAAACTACAAATGGAGGAAACAATTGGGAAACAAAAGCCGATGGATTATCATATTTTTTACATTCGATCTATTTCATAGACGAGATGCACGGCTGGACTGTGGGATACGATGGGAAAATATTTTATTCATCGAATGGCGGGGAGAATTGGACTCCACAAGTAAGCAATGTTATGAGTGCACTGATAGAAGTTCAATTTCTTGATCAGAAACTTGGTTGGGCATGCCGATGGAATAATGGAAATTCTGGAAATAAAATTATAAAAACTACAAATGGCGGATCTGTCTGGACAACTGTTTATGCAGATACAACTTATGAGTATTTATAATGTCTCGCTTTTATCGACAGTTTAAAAGGTTTTGCTGGCGGAAGCAATGGTAAGATTATTTCTACAACGGACGGCGGACATAATTGGAGTGTGATCTATCGAACTGAACTTTCTTATAATTGGTTCAACTCAATTTATTTCTCAGATCAATTGAATGGATGGGCAGTCGGTGGATTCGATAATTTAATCGTGCGAACTACCAATGGCGGACAAAATTGGGCTAAGTTGAATACCGGAATTAATGAACCTTTATGGAATTCTAATAATGACGTTTCATTTGTTTCGCCAACTACTGGTTGGGTATTTAACAGTGGACGAGTGATGTACAAAACCACAAACGGTGGACTGAGCTGGTTCAATCAATCCAAAGATTTTCTTCGAGAGGACTTAGTCTCTGTGCAATTCCTCAATGAACTCAAAGGATTTCTTTAACTAATAATACAAAAATATTAAAAACTATTGATGGGGGATTTGCATGGTCTGAGACAAACTATGGAGTGAGAGACTTTTCTAAAATTAGATTTATTGATTTTTTTACTGGCTTCATCACCGCTACAAAAAACATATATATACCTCCCTACTTATATATTCCACATGGTGTTTTGCTCAAGACAACTAATGAAGGTGCCAATTGAACTGAAATTTATTCTTCCGGTGATAATACTGAATTCAAAGATGTCTGTTTTATTTCAGAGCAAGTTGGCTGGCTTTGCGGAAAAATACCTGGAATAGCATTGAAAACAATCGATGGTGGAACAAATTGGACATTGCAGGGGAGTGAATTCACTCCAAATCCTATAATTAATTTAATTATTTTTTTGAATCAAGATTTAGGTTTTGCTGCTGGAACGTCAGTCTATAAAACTACTAACGGTGGAAGTAATTGGACTCATCTGCCCCTCATTCACGGTGATCAAATAATTTCAATGCATTTAATAAATACTCAAATCGGTTTTTCTCTGGGCTTTGGATATAATGAACTGTATAAAACTACAGATGGTGGTGCCTCATGGACTCAATTATTTGTAGAGCCAAACGTATACTTAAATAAAATATCATTTGTTAATGATAGCATCGGATATATCATTAGCAGCGATAAAGTCTACATCTCGACTAATCAGGGTACAACTTGGACAAAACAGAACTCACCGTATCATTGGGGAATGAGTGATATATCTTTTGTTTCTTCCCACCGCGGATGGATTGTGGGAACGAAGGGTCTAATAATGAATACAACAAATGGCGGAATTACTTTCGTTGAAATCGACAACAGAATTTCACAACCAGGAGGATTTGTATTATACCAAAATTATCCAAATCCATTCAATGGGGTGACTAGTATTGAGTATTCAGTATTGAGTAGTGAGAGAGTTAAATTAAAAATCTATGATGTACTCGGTTGTGAAGTCGCAACCCTTGTTGACGAGGTTTAAGAACCTGGCAACTACAATTCTCAATTCTCCATTATCCACTATCCATTGCCCTCAGGTCTTTATTTCTATCAACTTCGAACTGGAAATTTCGTTGAGACAAAAAAAATGATCTACCTTAAGTGATGAAATGATCTATTGAGTTATGAACACATCAATGTGTTTCTTGGTGTCTTCGTGCCTTAGTGGCAATCTGAAACTTCTAGAGTAAACAAACTTCGATAAACTGCACAATGCCGCTACATCACAAAACTTCACAAAAACGTCTATGCACATGTTACTGCATCCCCCAAAAAGTATTATTAAATCCCGCATTATCTAAATTGAATTTAGGGAAGTGAGTTTTTATATTGTTTTAAAAATAGGGAAAAATGCAAAATTTTGAATATGACGCAGCGATTCTTGGCGGAGGACCTGGCGGATACGTAGCAGCAATTCGTGCCGCACAACTAAAATTAAAAACTGTTCTCATCGAGAAAGATAAACTCGGTGGAATTTGTCTCAATTGGGGCTGCATACCGACCAAAGCCCTTCTGAAAAATGCAGAAGCGCTCCATTTGGTAAAAAATGCATCGGAGTTTGGAATTAAGATCGATGGTTATTCGTTCGACTTCACTAAAATAATTCAGCGCAGCCGCGAGGTTTCTTCGAAGATCAATAAAGGTGTTGAATTCTTGATGAAGAAAAACAAAGTCGATATCGTTGAGGGATTCGGAAAATTAACCAAGCAGAAATCCATTTCAGTTTTGGATAAGAATGGAAAAAAGTCACGGGAGATCACTGCTAAACACATTATCATTTCGACTGGGGCACGTGCAAGAGAAATCCCCAACGTAAAAAATGACGGAGAAAAAATTATCTCAAGCACCGAGGCAATGATTCTTCCAAAGCAGCCGAAGGAAATGGTTATCATCGGAGCAGGTGCGATTGGAGTCGAGTTCGCATATTTTTACAACGAGCTTGGAACAAAGGTGACTCTTATCGAAATGCTTCCGAACATTCTGCCAATAGAAGATGAAGAAATTTCAAAACTGCTTGAGCGGGAATTTAAGAAAAATGGAATTCAAATTCTCACAAACACCAAAGTGAAAGAAATCGACAAGACAAAAACCGACGTTTCTGTTACTGTTGAGACTTCTGGAAAGATTTCCGAAATAAAAAGTGATATTGCACTTGTCGCAATTGGAGTTCAAGGCAATATCGAAGGAATTGGACTGGAAGAACTTGGAATTAAGGCTGAGAAAAGTTTCATCACAATTGACAAAAAGAATTACAAAACTAATCTAGAAAATATTTATGCGATTGGGGATGTAAGCGGTCCGCCATGGCTTGCACATGTTGCTTCCGCTGAAGGAATTGCATGTGTTGAGCAGATTGCAGGTCATCATTCAGCTGGAGTAAATTACGATGCTATCCCAGGCTGCACATACTGTCAACCGCAAGTTGCTAGCATCGGGTTGACCGAGAAGAAAGCGAAAGAGCTTGGATATGAACTTCGGATCGGAAAATATAATTTCAGAAGTCATGGTAAATCAATCGCAAGCGGAGAAACTATAGGATTCGTTAAATTAATTTTCGATAAAAAATATGATGAACTGCTCGGTGCTCACATAATTGGCAGCGAAGCAACAGAATTAATTGCCGAACTCGGACTTGCAAAAAGTCTCGAAGCCACTGGAGTAACGATTTTTAAAACGATGCATGCTCACCCAACATTGTCCGAAGCAACAATGGAAGCTGCTGCAGATGCTCATGGAGAAGCGATTCATATTTGATTCAATGCGATTAAAAATAATTAATTTTAATTTAGGTTTATTATGAACAAAGAGATAAAAATGGTAATTGATGAAATAATTAAAGGATATGAACCAGAGAAGATTATTTTATTTGGTTCAAACTCATCAGGGGAGTATAATAATTACAGTGATATTGATCTTTTAGTTATTAAAAATGATAAGAAAAAAGCTTTTGAGCGGAATAGACTCATCCGAAATTTACTAAAAGATTTTTCGATTCCTGTTGATATAATTACTAAGACTCCAAAAGAATTTGAAATTCTAAAAGATGTAGTTGGCACTATTGTCTTTACAGCTAATAAATATGGTAAAGTAGTTTATGGGTAAAGACGAAATAATCAATAACATCGCTCAACAGTGGCTCAAGATTGCTGAAAGAGATTTGCTGAGTGCTAAGCAGGGATTGAAAGCTGAAATCGTGGTAACTGACATCGTTTGCTTTCATTGCCAGCAATCCGTGGAAAAATTCTTAAAAGCTTATCTCGTTAAACATCAAATCGAATTTCCTAAAACACATAGTATCATTGCTCTGTTAAATCTATGTTCAACCGTTGATCAGTCTATTAAAGAAGAATTACATTTAGCTGATGTACTTACTGATTATGCTGTTGAAATTCGATATCCGGATGAATGGTATGAACCAAATCTGCAAGAAACGAAAGAAGCTCACGAGATCGCTTTGAAAGTAAAGGAAGTTATTCTTAAAAAATTTGAAAGATTAAAATAAATCTTGAGAAATTCATCCAGAAAAAACAGATATATTGTTAAGAGGATTTATCTGAATAGATTAACAGACTTGAGTTCTATTGAATCTTGAGCTATCGACAATTAAATATCATAAACCTCGAAATCGAACCCTACCAAAAAATTTGGGACTTCCAGAAAAAGCTGCATCAGTTGAGGCTCGGAAATCTCATTGATGATACATTCATTCTTCTTGAACATCCACACACTTACACACTTGGAAAATCTGCAAATGAAAATCATCTGCTTGCGGATGATCGATCTCTTAATGAGAATAGGATCGATGTTTTTGAAATCGATCGCGGCGGCGATATTACTTATCACGGACCTGGACAAATCGTCGGCTATCCAATTATAAAATTAGACGAACTTTATGAAGATGTGCACAAGTACTTGCGCGAGCTTGAAGAGATAATTATTCGAACCCTCGATGAGTATAATATTAAATCGGAAAGAAATGACGATTACACAGGAGTTTGGATCAATAACAATAAAATTGCTGCCATCGGAATAAAAGTCAGCCGCTGGATAACCATGCATGGATTTGCTTTCAATGTGAATACCGATCTATCGTATTTTGATAAGATCATTCCGTGCGGAATCTTTGAGAAAGGAGTGACTTCTTTATCAGCCGAGTTGGGAACGAAAATCCCCCTAAAAAATGTTAAAGATGTTGTAATCAAGCATTTTTGCAAGATTTTTAATTATGACTCTATTAAACATTTTAGTTCAATGGACGAGTTTAATAACGAATTTCATTCAATTGAATTTGAGGGAGCTTAATAAATGACTGCACGTAAAAACAATGGGGGAAAGCAGATTCTCGATGCACCAACCGGACGTAAAGATATTTTTGGCGGCTTGACAAAGCAGGAATTGACTTCTGTCATGCGAACAATGCTCCTTTCAAGAGCAATGGATGAAAAAATTCTCCGCCTTCTCAAGCAGGGTAAAATGTTTTTTCACATTGGCTGTGCTGGTCACGAAGCAATTCAAATAGCTGTCGCCAAAGCATTGAGACCTGGAACCGACTGGGCGTTCCCATATTATCGCGGATTAGCATTTTCCTTGGCAATCGGAATTAAACCTGAAGAGATTTTTCTTCATCAATTCGGCAAAGCAGACGATCCCTTTACGGGTGGAAGGCAAATGCCTGGACACTACAGTTCGTTGAGTCTGAATGTTCCTACACAATCGAGCCCAACTGGTTCTCAATACTTGCAATCTGTTGGTTGTGCGTTAGCCTCTGTGAGAACGGGAAAAAAAGAAGTAACAGTCGTTTCATCCGGCGAGGGGGCAACAAGCCAAGGTGAATTTCATGAGGCAGTTAATTGGGCAAGCAGAGAAAAATTACCTGTAATATTTTTAATTGAAAATAATCGCTGGGCAATTTCTGTTCCTGTAGAAAATCAGACAGCAGGCGAGGGTGGATCAATTGCTGAAATGACCAAAGGTTATAAAAATTTATTCCGCCAGCAAATTGATGGAACGAATTATCTCGAATGCAATTCGGCTGCAGTCGCTGCAGTCAAATATTCAAGAAATATGCAGGGACCAAGTTTGATTGAAGCAGATGTTGTTAGATTGTTCCCTCATTCATCTTCAGATGACCAGAAAAAATACCGTCCTGCTGAACAAATTGAAGCCGATAAGAAACGTGATCCAATAAATCTTTTTAAAGACTTGCTTATTGAAAAAGGAACTCTTACCGATTTAGCATTTGATGAAATTCTAAAAGAAGTTAATGATAGAGTCGATGAAGCTGCCAATTGGGCAGAGAATGCACCAGATCCTGAACCGGAAAGTGCATCGCTGCATGTTTTTTCTGATGCAATTAATAGTAAAGATATTGAATATGAAAATTATGGTGAGGAGGAAAAACCGATCGTAATGGTTGATGCGATCAATCACGCAATGCGAGAAGAGATGGAAAAGGATGCCAGCATTTATATTTTTGGTGAAGATATTGCAGATGGTAAAGGTGGAGTTTTTTCAGCGACAAAAGGATTGTCAACGCGATTTGGAGATGAGCGAGTATTTAATTCGCCATTAGCGGAGGCAAGTATAGTTGGAGTCGCAATCGGAATGGCACAGCGCGGTTTGAAACCAGTAGTTGAAATTCAGTTCGCAGACTACATCTGGCCAGCAATGCAGCAGATAAGAGATGAGCTTGCATTAATTCGTTACCGTTCGAATAATGCTTGGTCGGCACATGTGGTTATTAGAACAGCTTGCGGCGGATTTATTCATGGCGGTCATTACCACAGTCAAAATATTGAATCGTTCTTTGCTCACTGTCCGGGACTTTACATCGCTTATCCTTCGAATGCTGCAGATGCGAAAGGATTATTAAAAACAGCAATCCAACTTGATGATCCTGTTTTGTTTCTTGAACACAAAGGATTGTACCGTCAATCATATGCAATGAGTAATGAGCCAGGAAAAGATTACTATGTACCTTTTGGGAAGGGAAAAATTAAACAGCACGGTGAAGATTTAACTATAGTGACTTGGGGTTCGATGGTAAATGAAGCGATTCACTCCGCTAAGAATTTTTCAGATTCTTCCATCGAGATAATTGATATTAGAACTATCGTCCCGCTTGATAAAGAATTAATTCTTGAAAGTGTGAAGAAAACCGGAAAGGTTTTAATTGTGCATGAAGATACATTGAGTGCAGGATTTGGGGCTGAGATTGCAGCAATCATATCCGATGAAGCATTTGAATATTTGGATGGACCAGTTAAACGGATTGGAGCTAAAGACACACCGATTCCATATCATCCAAATCTTGAGTATTATGTCCTGCCAACGAAACCAACAATTAGTAAAGCAATAAAAGAAATATTAGAATTTTAATTGGAGCAGAAATGAAAATTGATGTTGTTATGCCAAAAATGGGTGAAAGCGTGAATGAAGGAACGATCATTAAATGGCACAAACAAAAAGGAGATAAAGTTAACAAAGATGAGATTTTATTTGAGATCAGTACTGATAAAGTAGATACAGAAATCCCGTCTCCAACGGCAGGAATATTAACTGATATAAAAGTATTTGAGCAGGAAACTGTGCCTGTCGGCTCGGTTGTGGCTGTTATTGATTCGGGAAATGGATCTGCACCTTCCACCGAACCTATAGCCGAAGAAACAGTTGAACAAGTTTCGGAGTCGAAACCAACGGGAGACCTGATTGATATAATCATGCCAAAGATGGGCGAAAGCGTTACTCAAGGAACAATTTTAAAATGGCATAAATCTATCGGAGATAAAATTAAAAAAGATGAGACTTTATTTGAGATCAGCACGGATAAAGTTGATACTGAAGTGCCTTCTCCAGTTGAAGGAGTTTTGTCAGAAATAATTGTTAGCGAACAGGAAACTGTGGATGTGGGAGTTGTGGTCGCAAAAATATCTCCATCAGGATTCGTACTAAAAATTTCTAAGAAAGAGGAAGAGAAAAAAACTGAAAGAACCTCAAGTAAATCTGACCAGTTGGTTGAATCAGTACCACCCAAAACTGAACCGAAGGAAAATGCCTCAGGAAAAAACAGATTTTATTCTCCTCTCGTTCTAAATATTGCTCGTATGGAAAATATATCATTTGATGAACTTGAAATGATTGATGGTTCGGGAATTGGCGGGCGCGTTACGAAAAAAGACATATTAAATTATATCTCGACCGAAAGAAAATTTGCTGGGACAGCAACTAGACCTTTCTCAAAACCAGCAGTTGAGACAGTTCAATTTCAGCCCGGAGAAGCAACCAGGATTGAACCGCTTGACAACATGCGGCAATTAATAATGGAAAACATGGTAAAAAGCCGTGATACTTCTGTGCATGTTGCAGGAATTCAAGAAGTTGATATGTCGAAAATCCATAACTACATCCAAAAGAATAAAGACTTTTTTCTCGAAAGAGAAGGAGTTAAATTAACTTACCTTCCATTTATAATTGATGCAACAGTTAAAGCGTTGAAAGATTTTCCTTATGTAAATTCATCAATTGATGGGAAAAATGTTGTTCTAAAGAATTTCATCAATATCGGAATGGCAGTCGCACTTGATCCAATGGGATTAATTGTTCCAGTAATTAAGGGTGCTGATGAAAAAAATATTGTCGGTCTTGCTAAATCTGTATATGATCTGGGAACAAGAGCCAGAAATAAAAGGCTGAGTCCGGATGAAGTTAAAGATTCGACTTTTACAATTACAAATTATGGTGTATTTGGAACTTTGTTTGGTAATCCGATCATCAATCAGCCAGAAGTCGCAATACTTGGTATAGGTGCGGTTACTAAAAAGCCTGTTGTAATTGAGGTTGATGGGCAAGACACCATCGCAATCAGGCCAATGATGTATATTTCACTTTGCCATGATCATCGCCTAGTTGATGGTGCTTTAGCAGGCAAATTCATGATGCGATTAAAAGAGTTTCTTCAAAATTTTGATGGATAATTATTCTCTATTAACTTACATAACTGTTTCAATGACAAAGTTTTTTGGTTGAAAAATTATAATTATTTTATAAAAAAATAGGTGCAAAATGCAAGATGTCAAAGAAATACTTTCTGAACTAGGATTTAGTGGAATTGAAGACGCAGCTAAAAAACATGCTTGGTTAATAATTTCTGGAAAAGTTGCAAAATATGATGCAGAGTGCAATTTTTTCGAGACAAAGTATAAATGCGATTTTATCACTTTTGAAAAAAATATTAATAGCAGAGTAAATGAAGAAGATATCAATGAAGAAGACGATTTACTTGATTGGCGATTTGCATTTGAGCAATTAACCAAGTACAGAGAACAAATCGCTCTTATTCAGTCATGATCGAGATTTTCGAGAAGTTTAAAGATTATATTTCCGAAGTCTCTATAAAAAAATTCGAGGAAGAACACAATTCTTATAGATTCTCAGCTGAAATTAAGTTTAATGATGGTTCCTTACTTTATATTAAGGATTATAAATTCGAAGATGGCAGTCGAAAATATTCATATCATTGGATTGATAAAAAAGGCAATTTGACCATTCGTTGGGATAATGCAGATCATTGGAAAGATATATCAACCCTTCCGCATCACAAACATGTGGGTAAAGATAATAAGATTGAGTCTTCCCGAACTGTATATTTAGAAGATGTATTGATTGAAATTACAAATGCACTCAGAATAGGTGTTTAAGAATAATTGATAAACACTCATCAAAAAAAATATAAAGAACTAATTGAGACGTCCGAGCGAAATCTAGGTAAAAGACCGGACTGGCTCAGAGTGAAAATGCCTTCCGGTGAAAACTATATCGATGTTCTCAATTTAGTTAAAAACAATAATCTCAATACAGTCTGTGAAGAGGCACGCTGTCCAAATATTGCAGAGTGCTGGAATAACCGTACAGCTACATTTATGATACTAGGGGAGATTTGCACACGTAGCTGCGGATTTTGTTCTGTCAAGACGGGTATGCCTTCTTTGCTTGATACTGATGAACCACGCCGTGTTGCTGAGGCAGTCAATAAACTCAATCTAAGTCATTGTGTTATTACCTCGGTCGATAGAGATGAATTGGAAGATGGTGGCGCATCTATCTACTCGGCTACTGTTAATAGAATAAGAGAATTAAATCCAAATTGTACAGTTGAAATTTTAATTCCAGATTTCAAAGGTGATGAGAAATCATTCGAAATCATTATGCAGAATCCTCCCGATATATTGAGCCACAATGTGGAAACTGTCCCGAAACTATATGATGTAGTACGACCACAGGCAAAATATTCACGCAGCTTAGAGCTTCTTCAGTGGTTCAAGCATAGAAACCTAAGAACAAAATCTGGGCTAATGGTTGGCATTGGGGAAACAAATGAAGAAGTTAATCAAGTTCTAATAGATTTATTTAATTATGGATGCGAAATAGTAACGATAGGGCAGTATTTACAACCAACCAAAGCTCACCTTCCAGTCCAACGTTTTGTTTCACTCGAAGATTTTCGTAATTTTAAACAAGTAGGATTAAAAATTGGACTAAAAATTGTTGAATCTGCACCACTTGTCAGATCCTCTTATCATGCAGATAAGCACACACGAGAAAATAACTACGTTCAGATTGATTACAATTTGTAATCTGCCAATTCATTTTCATAGAAAGGTTTAAGATGGCTAAAGCAAAAGGGGATATCTTTGTTGATATTGAGAAATGCAAGGGTTGTGAATTATGCATTGTAGCTTGTACCCAGGATTCACTAGTGCTTTCAGAAAAAATCAACAAAAAAGGTTATCATTATGTAGTAAAGATAAAAGATACTTGCACTGGATGTGTAAATTGTGCCTTAGTTTGTCCGGAAGGAATATTAAAAGTATATCGAAAGGTTGATGGTAAAAAAGAGCATGTAGCAACGGTTACTAATGTAAAAAAAGATATGACAATGGAGGTGAGCTGAAATGGGCGATGTTAAGTTGATGAAGGGAAATGAAGCATTGGCTGAAGCAGCAATTCGCTCCGGTTGCGATGCATATTTTGGTTATCCAATTACACCGCAATCAGAAGTATTGGAATATTTAGCACGAGAACTTCCAAATAGGAAAAACGCCGCCATGAAAATCCTTCAAGCCGAAAGTGAAGTTGCGGCGATAAATATGATCTACGGTGCAGCAGGTGCTGGAAAAAGAGCTATGACCACATCATCAAGTCCAGGCATAAGTTTAATGCAGGAAGGTTTATCTTATATTGCAAGTGCTGAGCTTCCATGTCTGCTTGCAAATATCAATCGCGGCGGTCCTGGTTTGGGTACAATCCAACCTGCTCAAGGTGATTATTTCCAATCTACAAAGGGGGGAGGACATGGCGATTATCATTTAATTGTCTTAGCACCATCAAGCGTTCAAGAAATGGCTGATCATGTTCGGCTTGGTTTTGATTTGGCTGATAAGTATCGAAATCCTGTAATGATTTTATCTGACGGAGCAGTTGGGCAGATGATGGAGAAAGTTGAATTTCCAGAGCAAATCACAAATCTACAAGTTGACAAACCTTGGGCAACAGTTGGCAAGCCAAAAAGCCGCGAGAGAAATATCATCACCTCTTTGCATATTGATCCGCATGAAATGGAAGCAATTAATCTTCGGCTGCAGGAAAAATATAAAGTCCTTAAGAAGAATGAAGTTCGTTATCAAACTTTTATGACCGATGATGCCGAGTATTTAATCGTAGCTTACGGATTAGCAGCAAGAATCAGTCAAAAGGTTGTTGAATTACTTCGTGAACAGAATGTTAAAGCAGGATTGATCAGACCAATCACACTTTTCCCTTTTCCATCTGAAATAATTAAACAAGTGGGATCGAGAGTAAAGGGGATTCTCGATGTTGAAATGAATGCTGGGCAGATGATCGAAGATGTTCGACTTTCTATTGAAGGTAAAACGAGAGTTGAATTTTACGGAAGAATGGGAGGTGTGATACCAACTCCTGAAGAAATTTTTGAGCATTTCGAAAAAATTTTTTTGAAAGGGGAAAGCAAATGACAGATAAAAGCGATGTTTTGGTTGGTGATCAGATTTTAATTTCTGAAGACGTTTGTCGTATTGAAAATTTGGTATATGAGAAACCAGAGACGTTAACTGACACAGTAATGCATTACTGCCCTGGCTGTGGACATGGAGTAGCTCATCGAATTATTATGGAAGTAGTTGACGAAATGGATTTGCAGGAAGATACAATCGGTGTGGCGCCCGTGGGATGTTCTGTATTCGCATATCATTATATGAATATCGATATGCAGGAAGCCGCTCACGGGAGAGCAACTGCTGTAGCAACTGGTATTAAAAGAGTTTTGCCTGATAAGTTTGTTTTTACTTATCAAGGTGATGGCGATCTTGCTGCCATCGGAACTGCGGAAACTATTCATTCCATTAATCGAGGTGAAAATATTCTAATCGTTTTTATTAACAATGCAGTTTATGGTATGACAAGCGGGCAGATGGCTCCAACGACTTTAGAGGGAATGACATCCACCACTTCACCATACGGACGTGATATTAAGACTATGGGACATCCACTGAAAATAGCTGATATGATTTCGATTTTGCCAGGTGCACATTACGTCACGCGTCAAGCTGTGAATACACCTGCTAATGTTCGAAAAGCTAAAAAAGCAATCCAAAAAAGTTTCGAATATCAAAAATTGGGAAAGGGAACTTGTTTTGTTGAGATCGTTTCTAATTGCCCATCTAATTGGAAATCTACTCCAGTTGAATCAAATAAATTTGTCGTAGAAAAATTAATTCCATTTTATCCTCTTGGGGATATTAAGGTGCCGAAGGAGTAACATATGATGAAAGAAGAAGCAATTTTTTCAGGATTTGGCGGACAAGGTGTACTTTCTATGGGAATGGTGCTATGTTACGCTGGGATGAAAGAGAATAAAGAAGTCTGCTTTATGCCTTCTTATGGACCAGAAATGAGAGGCGGTACTGCCAATTGTATAACGATAGTCTCTGATAAATCTATAAGCTCACCGATAATTTCCAGATTTGATACTGTTGTAGCTCTCAATCAGCCATCTGTTGATAAATTTGAAAACGCTATCAAACCAGGCGGTGCTTTGATCTATGACAGTACTAATGTGATTAATCTACCAACAAGAGCTGACATTGCGATTCATGCAATTCCAGGAAGTGAAGAAGCAGTAAAGATGGATAATATGAAAGTCCTGAACATGATAATGCTCGGTGCTTTTTTAAAAGCCAGAGGCACTGTTAGCTTGGACTCAACAATCCTTGGTTTAAAAGAAGTTTTACCAGAAAGGTACCACAAACTCGTTCCATTAAATCAGAAAGCACTTGAGGTAGGAATGAGTTTCATTAAGAGTTGATTTGTTTTTAAAATGAAAAAGGGCTGTCGATTGATATTTTCGACAGCCCTTTTGTTATTTAAACTGGTTTCAACAGTTATTTCATTAAGACCATCTTTTTGGTTGCAATGTTTGAACCTACGTTCAATTGATAGAGATAAACACCCGCTGTGAGTTCGGAATGCTGAATGGAAAATATTGCTTTATGATTTCCGATTTCCTTGATTTCATTAATCAAGACTGCAACTTCTCTTCCAAGAACATCATAGATCTTTAATGTAACATGCTCACGACTCGGTACTGAGTACTCAATACTTGTTTGTGGATTAAATGGATTTGGGTAATTCTGATAAAGCTTCATTTTATCTGGAATCAAATCAGGTTGGTCTTTTACAGATGTTGCTGGTTCAAAGTCCGTGTAATATCTCGGAAGAAGCTGATAACCATCATTAAAAGTCGATGTTGAGCTGCTGAATTGTGATCCAATTCCGGTTATGTTACGAGGCCAGACCGGTTCTGGATTATCATCAATGTCAGTATCGCTGTCGATTCTTAAATCCAAAACTTCGGTACCTTGAGAAATGACAATCGTTGCACTATTACCTGCAGCAGGCCATGTTCCACTCGATTTATTTACATTATTAAATTTAATCAAAACAGATTCATAAGCTTCGGGATTTCCTTTATATTCATCAAAAGTCATTGTGACTGGACTTGGTATTGTTCCAGTTCCTAATTTTATGAGATCTCCATCACTTGAGTGTGAAATTTGTGTCAAACCTCTGAATTGTCCAATAACTCCTGTAATTTCAACACTATCTCCAAGCATCAGAGATGGAAGGGTTGTACCAGCTCGGAAAATATTTATTCCAGCATTTCCTTGCTGAATATAATATGAAAAGTTTGTCGTTTGGTAATTTGGTCCTATTACTACTCCCCGAAGTTTAACAGTTTGTCCTATTTTATCCGGAATCAAATCAATATTTAAATCTTCCCTCGCTTCAGCGATTGTAAGAAATGGTACTGGTGTATCGTTATCTTCGATTGTCAAAGTAAATGTTGATGGGGAACCGATTTCTGCATTCGTGCCGCCGCTAATATTTTGCAGAGTAAAGATAATCGTTTCATCGCTCTCAATTTCGGAATCATCATTGATATAAATTGAAATTGAAGCACTATTAGAACTACCTGCAGGAAAAGTAAGCGGAATTGTAGTGGATGGACTTAAATAATCTGTGAAAAATGTCGCAGTACCACCAGTAATTACTGCATCCACAGTCGTTGCATTTGTTGGACTCGGATTAGTAATTGAGACATTAATTAAAACAGCTCCAGCATTTTCTCCATATGTCTGACCGGAAGAAGTAAATTGTACCTTCGTATTTGGAGGAGTGCCTCGAAGTGTCGAAATGTAAGTTGAATTGGTTGTATTATTCCCTTGTCCCCAGATTTTAGCTGAAGAAGTTGAGTCGGCGTCAGTTCCGTTAAAATCGATAAGAGAAGAAGTTGAGTTTTTTGCAAAGATATATTTTCCTGTCGGTGAAGTGCCTGTTGCTCTTAGCTTTGGTTCGGAAGCAGCAGTGAATTGCGTACCAGCAGTACCCCCTGCAAGTACATGGATACTACCAACTACGCCAGTACCAGTAGTATCTGAGCTTGCTGATTTAATCATTACCATATCAGTTATCGCTATATCAAATGTTCCACCACGTGAGATAAAAAAAGAGGTGTTTTTTAATCCGACATCTAAAGTAAAATCTGATGAATTAATATCTACTGCAGAAGTGTCATTCCTTAGAACTAAAAGTGTTCCAGATTGGAGATTTTGCCATAGCGTAACATTTCTAAACTCGAATTTTCCACCGCCATCATTTGCCATGTTGGAGGAAAAATCCTTAATTATCATTCCTCTCATATCAAGGTTGTTTTGTACTACTAATAATTCAACAATATCGCCAACTCCATTAGAAGCACCACTATTAAAATATTTATTTACAACAACACTTTGTGCAGAGGTTAAGCAATACGCGGTTATAAATATTATTAAAAAGTTTGTTAATCTTCTCATTTCCACTCCAAAGAAAATTATTAAATGATTCTAGTTTAATACTAGATTGTTCAGTTGAGATTAAGCAGTCCTACTCTTATTTAAGAAAGGTTTAGCAATCCAAGTAGTTTTGTATGCAATTTAACTCGGAAAGTGGTATCAATGCAATCTTTATTTTGTTTGCAATAAATCGTATTATTAATAAAATAACGCTATGGAAAGACCAAAAATATTATACGTAGAAGATCATATTGATTCTGCTCTATTAGTCAAGACGCTGCTTCGAAATATTGGTGATGTCTATTTCACAGAAGATTTTGATGAAACTTTTGATTTTCTACCGAAGAATCATGTTGATCTTATTCTGCTTGATATCAATCTCCCTGGCGAGAAAAATGGCGTGGAGGTTTTAAAGGTTTTAAGGTCTGATGAGAGATATTCTAAACTGCCTGTTATCGCATTAACAGCATATGCAATGGTTGGTGACAAAGAGAGACTATTAAAGGCGGGCTGTGATGATTATATCAGTAAACCAATGAATAAGAATGATCTAATTGAGAAAGTAAAAAAACATCTCAAGCTCAGTTGATTTTTTCTCTCTTAAATTTGGAAAAATTAAACCTATTCATTAAATTTGCTGTCCAAAATTCAGATTTGGATTTCACTTGTTCATTTTAATTATGTACAACCTGCGCCCGTAGCTCAATGGATAGAGCATCAGCCTTCTAAGCTGGGGGTTATTGGTTCGAGTCCAATCGGGCGTACGAACTATGATTCGAATATCAATTATTGTAAGAAAAAATTTGCATTTTACTTTTTGATTTTTGATTTGTCTTATGGTGAGCGTAGCTCAGTTGGCAGAGCGCCAGATTGTGGCTCTGGTGGTCGTGGGTTCAAGTCCCATCGCTCACCCAACATTGAAATTATGGCCCTATCGTCTAATGGTTAGGACACCGCCCTTTCACGGCGGTAATATGGGTTCGAATCCCGTTAGGGTCACTTTAGAGAGCATTTTATTTGAGGGGTTTTAAGTGTTTTTCAATACAAACGTGAGATAGTATGAAACTCCAAAAAAATCTTGCACTTAGTGAAAGCGGCTTTGCATTTCACTCTTCCACTGGTGATACTTTCCTCCTCAACGATACAGGAAATTTCATCCTGCATTTGATCCAATCCGGAAATAATGAAGCTGAGATATTGAATTCGGTCATAGAAGAATTTGATGTTGAAAAAAATATTGCTGAAAAAGATCTAATAGATTTCATTTCTCGGATAAAAAACTTTAATCTGATCGAAGCAGAATGAAAATTGCTGTAACAGGTTTGAACAATACTGATAATCCTGGTCCTGGTGTACCGGTAATCCGATCTATAAAAAATCATCCGGATTTTGAGGGTGAAATAATAGGATTACACTACGATAATCTCGAACCTGGGATATATATGGAGGGAATAAAGCTAAAATCTTACCTGATCCCATATCCCTCAACAGGAACTGACAGTCTTCGGGATCGACTTATTTATATACACGAAAAAGAAAAAATCGATGTGATTATCCCGACACTCGATTCAGAACTCTATGGTTTTATTCGAATCAGCGACAAATTAAAATCATTAGGCATAAAAACATTTCTTCCCACGTTAGATAATTTAGAAGTTCGTTCAAAAGAAAGGCTGTATGAATTCGGAAAGTCTTATGGGTTAAATGTACCAAAGCAAGAATTAGTCACTTCGTTAGTCGAATTGAAGAAAGCAGCAGAAGAATTAAAGTATCCTGTTGTTGTAAAAGGAGTTTTTTATGAAGCTTTCATCTGTCATTCGTTTGAGCAGGTTGAATCGAGTTATTATCGATTGTTAAATAAGTGGGGACTACCGATCATTCTTCAAGAGTATTTGACTGGAGATGAGTACAATGTTGCCGCAGTTGGTGATGGAAATGGTAATACAGTAGGTGCAGTCGCAATGAGAAAATTATATATTACGGACAAAGGTAAAGGGTGGGCTGGAGTTACAATTGGTGACGATAAATTAATCAGAATGGCTCATGATATTATTCAAAAAATCAATTGGCGGAGTGGATTAGAGATTGAGATACTCAAACGTACAGAAGATAATCAGTACTATTTACTGGAAATCAATTCTCGGTTGCCAGCTTGGGTTTATCTAACTGAACAGTCAGGACAAAATTTACCATATGCACTTGTTCAACTTGCACTTGGAAAAAATGTCGAACCATTCGTTAATTATGAAATTGGCAAGATGTTCATTCGGTGCTCATACGATCTAATTTCAGATATGAAGACATTTGAAAAAATTTCTGTATTTGGAGAATTATAATGGAAATTAAAAAGAAAAAATATGTTCGCCCGATTATTACCAGGCAGCAGCTTGGGATGATGAATAAATTCGGTAAAGCACCGATTGCAATTCTTATAGAAAAAATAGATGATATTGCTGTTGAAGAATTTGTTGCGAGGTTTGGATCGCCGGTATTTGTTATCTCAGAAAAAAAATTAAGAGAACAACAAAAAGATGCATTGAGAATTTTTAAAACAAGATATCCAAAAGTGCAATTCGCTTGGTCTTATAAGACAAATTATTTAGATGCGGTTTGCTCAATTTTTCATCAAGAGGGTTCCTGGGCAGAAGTTGTTTCTGAATTTGAGTATGATAAAGCAAAACGTCTCGGTATACCAGGTAATAAAATAATTTTCAATGGACCTGATAAGTCAAAAGAAGCACTGAATAAAGCTATTCAAGATGGTGCGAGCATCCATATTGATCATTTTGATGAACTTTACACACTTATTGAGGTTTCTGAAAAAATCTCTAAAATTGCGAGAGTCGCAATCCGAGTAAATATGGATGTCGGAATCTATCCAAAGTGGGATAGATTTGGTTTCAGTTATGAAAACGGGGAAGCGCTAGATGCAATAAAAAGAATTATGCTCGCTAAAAACTTAAATTTGGTGGGACTGCATTGTCACATCGGAACATATATGTTATCGACTTCTGCTTATCGAATAGCTGCCTCAAAAATGACTCTCCTTTACAAGAAAATTCTAAATGAGCTTAATCATTCATTGGAATACATCGATTTAGGGGGAGGATTTGCATCCAAGAACACACTGCATGCACAGTATTTAGATGCTTCTGGGATTGTACCAAACTTTGAAGATTATGCCGATGCTATCACAAGCGGAATCTTTGAACACAATCTCAAACCTTCTGAACTTCCAATGTTAATTTTGGAAACCGGGAGAGCGTTAGTTGATGAATCTGGCTATTTAATTACAAAAGTGATCGCTCACAAAAGATTAAGTAATGGAAGACGTGCAGTTATTCTCGATGCAGGTGTTAATATTTTATTTACAAGTTTTTGGTACAAGCATCGCATTTTACCGACTAAGTTTTATGGCGAGCATACTGAAGATTCCGTGGTTTTCGGAAATCTTTGTATGAATATCGATGTGATACGTGATGGTATTCAACTGCCGCCAATTCCTGTTGGTGATGCTTTGGTTATTCAGAATGTTGGTGCTTACAATATGACTCAATGGATGCAATTCATTAGTCTAAGACCAAAAGTAGTTATGATAATGGAATCCGGAAATGTTGAAATTATTCGAGAGGGCGAGTCTCTTGAATACATTACTCAATTAGAAAGAGTTCCTGAAAGTTTGAAGATTAAATGAATTTAAAATTCGTAATCGATTCAACATTGTATAGTTATGCTCAAATTTTCTTTTCGAATAGAAAGTGGTTCGGGATTCTAATCTTATTGGCAACTTTTGTAAAGCCAATCAGCGGATTAATCATAGTTGCCTCGGTTCTATTCACAAATTTATTCGCTTACATACTCCAATATGATAAATCGAAAATTAATCTCGGATTTTTTGGCTTTAACGGTCTACTCTTTAGTGCGGCTTTAACTTTTTTTTATGAGATAGGGATCACTTTCTTTATCCTGCTCGTAATTTTTTTAGTTGTGACTTTCTTTGTGACAACAGCTATTGAAAATTATTTTGCCGTCGGATTCAATTTGCCTGGACTTAGCTTGCCATTTGTTCTTTCAATTATTCTTTTCCTCATTTTTAATCAAAATTTAGGAATGCTGAATGGAAGAATAGATTTCTCTTTCAATTCCGAACTTTACTCATTTTTACCTGATAGTTTTCAATTATTTTTTAAATCGTTGGGATTGCTGCTGCTTCAAACAGATTTACTTTCTGGAATAATAATATTTGTGGCAATGTTGGTCTTTTCAAGGATTATGGCAGCACTCGCGATTCTCGGTTTTTCTATTGGATTATTCTTCATCTCTATGCTGCCGCAGCATTTTGTGTATGATTTAACTAGTCCAATATTATTTAATTCAATTATCACCGCGATTGCACTCGGTGGGTCTTTAATTATCCCATCGAATAAATCAATATTAAGTGTGTTAGTCGGAACAATATTCATAATTATTTTTACAGTGATCGTTTCGAATTTATTTTCATCGCTTCAAGTTCCGATTCTGGTTCTTCCTTTTAACTTGGTTGTTTTGCTTTTAGTATATGGTTTAAAATTCCGCGAAAAGTTTGGTGATTTAATTTTACTTTATTTTAAGCCCGGCTCGCCGGAGGAAAATTATTATTATCATCAGAATCGTGCCTCAAGATTCGAGAGATACAAGTTTGTGAATGTCGATCTTCCATTTCATGGTGAATGGATGGTGACACAAGCAATAGATGGAGAGCATACACATAAAGAAAATTGGAGATATGCATTTGATTTCGTTGTTGTTGATGAAAAAATGAAAATGTTTCGGGGAGATGGGCGTTCACTTAAGCAGTACTTCAGTTATGGCTCACCGGTTTTAGCTCCGCTCAAGGGAAAAGTTGTTAAAACAATTGAAGATATTGATGACAATGATATAGGTGAGTTCAATTTAGAAAAGAATTGGGGAAATACAGTTGTTCTTGATCATGGCATGAATTTATTTAGTGCGATATCTCACTTGAAGAGAAAGTCAATCAAAGTCAATGTGGGAGATGAAATAGAAAGTGGGGATGTAATTGGTGCGTGCGGGAATAGTGGGCGTTCTCCTGAGCCGCACATTCATTTCCAATTTCAAATGAGTGAAAAAATTGGAGCGAACACATTTAAATTTCCTTTTGGTCATTATCTGCTTCGCAAAGAAAATGGATTCATATTGAAGAGTGCTGAATTTCCAAATCAAGGTGATTTAATTCAGAATCTTGACATAAACAAAACTTTGAAAGATGCATTCAATCTGAAGCTCGGTGATAAACTAAAATTCAAGTTCAATAAAGCCGGTAAAGAACATTACGAGGAGTGGGAAGTTAAACTCGATTTTACCAATACTCTGTATATAGAAACTTCAGGAACTGCCACTGCGACATTTTACAATGACGGAGAAGTGTTTTATTTCACAAGCTATGTGGGCAAGAAAAATACTGTGCTGTATCATTTTTATCTTGCTTCGACGCAAGTTCCCTTTTCTTCGCAGGAAAATTTACGCTGGGAAGACTCATTCCCATTATTTTTAACAGCCAGCTATCCGCTAAGGATTTTAAGTGACTTTCTCATTTTATTATTTAATCCTTTCAGGGCAAAAGGCGAATTTAGCATGGTCGAGACATCTGATAATGAGGAAATCTCACACAAAATATCGAATAAAATCTCTCTTTATGGAAAGGGAATTTTTAATTTTTTAACTTCAACAAAATTTTATGAACTTAATGTTGCGAGAAGCGGTAGACTTCACAGCGTCTTGTTAACAGAAAATGATCATGAACAATTTTATGCAGAACTTTTGGACGGAAAATAACATGAAAAAGAAAAAAATTTATCTAGTTGGTATTCTGGCAATTTTGGTTTCAGTGATTGCAGTTGCTTCGGCGGTATATTCCGGCGAGTTAGACAGTCGGATCAATGCTTTTAATAATTCAATTACTCAAGCTGAAAGAGGAAATTATACCGAAGCAATCAAAGAACTGAATAACATTTATTTGAATCATTCAAATGATTACCTGGTGAATCTGAGATTGGGTTACTTATATTACATTACCAAAAAGTATGACGAGTCAATCAAATTTTACTCCAAAGCTGTTGAATTAAGGAATCACCAATCGGTTGAAGCATATCTCGGTCTTGTATTGCCCCTTGCTGCAAAAGAAAAATGGAATGACGTAGCCAAAAGTTATGAAAAGATTCTTGCTCATGATCCAAACAATTATACCGCAAACCTGCGCCTCGGGCAGATAATGATGAATAGAAAAGAATACAAAAATGCAGATCAGTATTTATCAAAAGTGAATCGATTGTTCCCAAGTGATTATGAAGCGAATCTTTCCTACGGTTGGAATTTATTTTATTTAAATCGAAAAGCTGAAGCAAGAGAAAAATTCATATATGTTTTGATGGTTAGTAAAAACGATGAATCGGCAACAGAAGGATTAAAGCTTGTCGATTAAAATATTTCTGTTTCTATTTATTATTCTCATTGTAGAAGTTTTCGCACAATCAACATTTACTCTTAAACCATCTGTTTATTATACAAGGGGCAATTATACGAACGAGGATCATTCTAATTCATTTGCTAGTTATGTCAGCGGAACGTGGAATAATATCGATCATATAATATTAGCATGTGATAACTTGAACATCACCAGCAAAGATTGGAAGTATCACCAAAAAAATATAATCGCTGGAATTGTGTATAACATATCGAGTTATTATCTGAAGTTAAATTATTTTAAAATAAATGGTGACTACACCGAGGGTGTAACAAATTACAGTTACACGGATAACTCATCCGCAGTGAATCTTGATATTGTAAAAGGAGATTATCCTTACTACTATGGAATTGGTTACACATATTTCACACAACAGGGGCAGCCGAATGTAAATTCGCATCAAGCAAATCTTCGATTTGAATTTATTCCGCATTATAAAATTTTTATGGGATTAAGAACCACAGCATCTTTTTCAAATGATAATCGATCTTTATTTTCAGTTGCAGCAAAGTTTAATTATCAGCCCTCTTCTGATTTGTTGATCAAAAGTAATTTAATGTATGGGAAGAGAACTCTATTTGTGGATCCCGATTTATTAATTTTATTTAATCAAATTTATACTCAAAAAATTTTAGTCGGAATTCAGTTGGAGTATAATTTATTTTCAAAATTGACTATTGTAAGTGCATTTCAACACACTCAGTTCGAATCATACAAGATTGATTATCTAATTGGGGGATTAAAATTAAATATAGATTTATAAAATCTAAAAATATTTGGAGAGATTTATGCAAGCGATCAAACCAGCAAAACTGAATAAAGGCGAAGTAATTGGACTAATAACCCCTGCTTCCACTCCCGACCTTCTCACAAAAATTCAAGATTCAATAAAATATTTAGAAGGGCTCGGCTATAGGGTGAAGCTCGGGAAAAATGTCGGTAAGCAATATGGATATCTTGGCGGTCTGGACGAAGAAAGATTATCAGATATTCATGATATGTTCAGTGATAAAAATGTAAAGGCGATAATTTCAATTCGCGGTGGATATGGTACAATTCGCCTGCTTGATAAAATAAATTTTAATTTAATTAGACGGAATCCTAAGATATTTGTCGGATACAGTGACATTACAGCTCTGCAGCTGGCGATTTATGTAAAAACTGGGCTAATAACTTTTTCGGGACCAATGGCTGCTGTCGATTTTGCTAATGAGATAGATCCTTTTACTGAAGATAACTTTTGGAGAATGGTTACCTCTAACAAAAAAATCGGTAAAGTAAAAAATCCGAATGAAGAAAAAATTTCGACTCTTACAAAAGGAATTGCCAATGGAAGATTGATTGGTGGCAATCTTTCTTTAATTGGGAGTCTATTGGGCACGCCATATTTACCTAAGTTTGATAAATCAATTCTTTTTCTGGAAGATGTTGATGAAAAACCTTACAGGGTAGATAGATACTTTAGCCAAATGAAGCTAGCAAAGATATTTGACAAAATGTCCGGAATGATATTGTGCAATTTCACCGATTGCGAAGAAACAGACCCATCAAAAAAATCTTTGTCGATTAATGACGTTGTATACGAATATTTTTCGTCGGTGAAGAAACCGATTATTTACAATGTGATTTATGGACATGTCAAATCGAAAAATACAATCCCCCTAGGAGTAAGAGCGCGCATCAATGCAACAAAAGGAGAGTTTGAGATTTTAGAAGGATGCGTGAGATAATCCAGATTAAGAATTCAAATATTATTTAACTAATTTTTTCACGCGGTTTCTAATCGTTCCATCATCAATGTATTGATAAATATCATCGCCCGGGCAGCTTGTTTCACCAGGTTTACAGAAATCTCTATGACCCTTAATTGAATCCGGCGACAGGTTATACTTCAAACATAAATTAGCTGCAAGCTGAACAATTGAATTCAACTGTTCCTCTCTAAGAATTTGCCTTTTATGATACTGTCCAATTACCGAAATTAAAACATGTCCAGTAGGATCGTATGAGGTATTTGTTTCACCGACAGTTAATGGATTTCTTCCTTCTATGATATTTCCTTTTCCGTCGATCAAATAATGGTAAGGAACATCGATCCAATTTCTGTCTGGTCCCATTCCCCAGGTTTGAACATTTTTCACATGACGCAATGCAGAACTGTCTTGATGAAAGAATGTACCTTCATGGTGGATTGTAATTCGATTAATCATGTGGGATTTATACTCATGAGGTTCACTTGCATTCCAAGCTGACCTGGGAATGATATTTAATTCATCCCAACTAAGAAGCTTGAAATGACTGCATGAATTAAAGAAAGCTATAAAGATTAGAGCAAAAAGAAGAAAAATATTTTTTAACATTCGAAAACCTCATAATTTGATAAGTAAGATTTGATTTGCGTTAATTCCACATCGAAAGGGAATATCCCATAAACTGCAGAACCGCTGCCAGTGAGTGATGAATATATTGAACCCATTTTTATTAGGTAGTTTTTGATTTCGCCAATTTCTGGATATTTAAAGAATACAGGATGTTCAAAATCGTTTTCTATCTTATTTGTGTTCTCCAAGAAATCCGAAAAAGTTTTTATTGATGCTATGCTAAAATATGGATGCTTAGGAGTAATTTCACTATATGCCCAAGCAGTAGAGACATTAACTTTTGGAAACACTACAACGATTTTTCCATCAACTTGAAAATCATTTAGGGGTAACAATATTTCTCCTCTGCCTTGAGCAAAACAAGGCTTGTTTTCGAGAAAGAAGGGGACATCTGCACCAATTCTAACCGCGATTGACTGCAATTCATCCTTAGTCAAATCAATGTTGTAAATTTGTTTTAGCGCTTTCAAAGTAATTGCAGCGTTTGAGCTTCCGCCGCCTAATCCGGCAAATGATGGAATCCGTTTCAGTAGTTTAACTCTTACATTTATTTCTTCCGAACTTTTTTCTTGAATAAGATCTTTAGCTTTCCAAATTAAATTTGAACTGTCAGTTGGGATGCTTGGATCGGTACAATCAATTGAGAATTTGTCACTCTCAATGAATTCAAGATCATCAAAAAGATTTATGGGGTAGAAAATCGTTTCAAGGTTATGATACCCATCACTTCGTTTTGAGATTATATTCAGTCCAATATTAATTTTTGCTAGACTAATGAATTTCATCTCTCCTCGCATCAATTAATCTTCGCATTAATCTAACGTCATCCGAATTACCGCCGCAACAGACGCCAATAACACTTGCCCCTGAATTTATAACAGAATTTGTAAAGTCAGTCAAATCTGATTCTGTAAAATCTCGAACTAAAAAATTTTTAGTAAATGAGTCAACTGTTCCAAGGTTAGGATAGACTCCAAACGGATTAGAATCAGCCAGCATTGGGAGTGCATTTATTAAAGAATCTGGGTGGCAGCAATTCAGTGAAACAAAGATCGGGTCATACATTAGTAAATTTTGTAACGCACTTTTTAAATTTTGTCCATGATATGTCTCATTCTCATTATTGATAAGCAGACTTGCTGCAAATGGAATTTTTAGCTCATAGCAGATCTTTGCTGCAATTTCCAATTCAAAATGATCGCCAAAAGTTTCATTGAGTATGAAATCAACTCCAGTTTCGTATAAAGTTGATATATGCTTAATGTGGTTATTGTATAGTTCTTCCGAACTTAACTGCTGGTTCTTTGAATAGCAGTCACTTGCCGGCGCATTTGAACCCGCAACGAGTAAATTCACTTTATTAGAATTAGTCAATGCGTTCTTAGCAGCTTCTACTGCAATTTTCACAAGATGTTTGTAATCAATTTTTGATCGGTATTGATCACACGCATACGGGTTTGTACGAAATGTGTTTGTACGAATTATGTCAGCACCTGAGTCTATATATTCTGTATGAATTGATTGAATCAGCCCAGGATTTTTCATTAATATTTCTGCTGACCAGATCGGGGTATTAAGCTGCTGCCCGTATTCAATAAGTCGAGAACCCATTGGACCATCAAGGAGCAGAGGTTTAGGTGAATTGAGAAAATATTGTCTATCGATCAAATCTGCTTCAGAAATATGTTTGAGTAAAAATTATTTACTTCGTTAATCATTCCGACTATGTCAATCATTTTAATACATTCTAAATTATACGGACAGACTTTTTTCCAGCATGGAGAACAGAACAAATCTTTAGGAATAAATTTCTTCCCATAATCGTACAAATCTATTTCTGACCAGCAACTTACGCCAAACCATACTAAAATATATTTTTGCAAAGCTATTGAGGCGTGCATTCCAAAAGAATCTCCGGTAATTATCAAATCACAAACATCGATGTAACACAATCCCTTTCGAAGCCCTTCGTTTGTCGGAGTCATTACTACTTTTTCGCCGCAGAGTTCTTTTATTTGATTGTTTCGATCAGTGTCTTCGGGACCGCCTAATAAAACTAATTTGTAATTCTTGTTTGTTGATAATCGACTTATTAATTCAACATGTTGCTCGACAGTCATTTTTTTGTTCGGATATAAAAGTGAGCATCCGGTGTTAAATCCAATTACAAGTTGATTCTTACCTTTAAGAATCGAGTTTCTAAAATCGGAAGCAAATATTTTTTCTTTTTCAGTTAAGTTTAAAATATATCTATCTCTTTGATAGTCATTATTGAAGGTCTCAGCTAAAATGTCTTGTCCGGTTCTTTGATTCTCGCGAAATTTTATTTGATCATTTTGACCAAGGAGATAATTGTAATCGGCGAATGAATTCTCTGGAACGATAATTCCATTTTCATTCAAGGTGAATCCAAATTTCTCTTTCCCTTTTAATGATTTGTGCAGTGAACATGCGCTACGAGATTTGTCTGCATTTAGAATAAGATCAAATTCAATCTGATTTAAGAACAAAGAATTTTCGAATTTCCATTCGAGAGGAAAATCGATGAATGGATTGTTTCGTATCAGATAGTAAGCATTTTTTAGTGTGATCCAATATATCGTTGATACCGGATATTTTCTTTTTAATCCTGCGAGTTGAGCGGTTGTCATAATCACATCACCCATTGCATCGAGATTAATTATTAATATTTTCACACCAAAATGATTTTCATCTTTACATCCATCTTCAAGACAGTTATAACCAGGTTGGCATGGTTTGTATCCTGTAAAATTTTTACAATCGGGAATATTAAATTTTGATTTCATAGTTGAGTTATTTTTTAAATAGTTGTGTTTCATCTGTTAGTTCTAAGAAAGCACTGTAGACTTCTTCTGGCTGAATAGCTGAAATTGATTCGTCAGGAGATTTTAGTGAGCGATGCGGCGTTTTGTATGGCTGCCAGCTCACAAACGACCATTCATAGTTAGGATAAAGTCCGATTACTGGTTTTTGAAATGCAGAGGCTATATGAATCGCTGAAGTATCTGGTGAAATGAGTAAATCGCAGAAATTGATGTATGAAGCAAAATGTTGAAAGCTGAAGTACTTTGGAATAATGAATACCTTCGGATCAAAGTTTGAAAGGATTTTATCTCTTTGTGAATCATCTTTCGGGATTGACAATATCAGGAACTTAACATTGGGCCTGTTATTGTAAATTATTTGGATAAGCTGTATCCAGTATTCTTCCTTCCAGTAACGAATCTGTGCACCTGCAGAAATATTTATCGCAATTATTAATGCATGTTCTCTCTCGTGTTTTAAATGTTGGAGCACTTCGTCTTTTTCTTGTTCTCCTATATAAACAATTGGTTTTAAGTCTGCTTCGTTGACTTTTATTCCGCTCCCCTCAATTAAAGAAGCAGCTCTTTCAACTATGTGAGATTTTGTTTTGTCTGGTCTATTTACAGATGTTGTGAGGTGCTTAATATTCTTATCAAATGTATAACCTATTTTTATTTTCCCTCTGAGATACTTAAGAATATACGAGGAAGTTGTAGATGGATCGTCGTTTAATTCGAATATTATATCAAACTTAATTGGCAAAAGATTTATTAGCTTTAATAACGAAAAAATATTTTTATTGATATAAATAATTTTATCGAGTTGGGGATTATACTTGAGTACATCTTTGTTTTTGTGAAGTGTTATTAAAGTTAATTTTGAAAGATGATATTGATTTTTTAGAACTTCAAACACAAATGACGAAACAATAATATCGCCGATTTTACCTAAGCGGATAATCAAAATATTTTTATTTGTCAAATTATCTTTAACCACACTGCAAAGTTTAGGAATTAACTATTATTATGCAAGGAAATGGGAGAAGATGAATAAGACTAAATTTACTTCAGGGCAAATCCGAATGGGAGCCACGAAAAATTTAATCCCCAAATCGAACTACCATTTTTATTTATCGCGAGCCATAATCCTGGCGAGATATCTCCAATTTTTATTAAACCAGGATAAATATTTACATTTATCATATAATCTGTCTTTTTGGTCCATGAGATGTTTGCCAATAGAGAGTTGTTTAAATCATAAAATAATCCGAGATTCCATACAAGGTCCAAGGTTTTCTTGTTGCTAATTGCGTTTAAGGTGATAAATTCACTCGCAGCCATTCCAACTCCAAGTGAAATAGCTTCTCCTGAATCAAATTTGTAAGAAAGTCCACCGACACCATTTGTACCGAAATAATAGAAAAGATGTAAATGATCGGAAAAGGGGAATTTCCATTTGATAGAAAAAAATTGACCATTGTTATGGAGTTCTGGTTCGTCCATCAAAATGAATGAAGGTTGGAGAGACCAATCAGCTAAATTCAGATCCTCAGCAAAAAACTTTTTCACGTTATCAAATGAAAATAAAATTACTGCTCCTATATCGAAAATATAAATATCCGCGATAGGATCAACATTATCACCTTGATGAGTATCATTTTCGACTGCTTCATTAATAAAGTGGTACATTGCATATGTAAGCAAAGAAAAAATTTCGGGAGAAGGAAATTTATAATATGAGTACCATTCTGTCATGTTGACGTAAGTCATTCCTCCGCCGATTAAATGCAGCGTGTAGTTAGGCCAATATTGAGCGTTGTTCCTTTCAAAAGAAATTGGTAAAATTTGATCTCTGATAAAGTTCCACGTGCCATAATTCCGAATTGGCGTGAATGGATTTGCAAGATTTCTTAAAACATTTTTTGCTCCTCGATTCAATGGGAGGTTGAATATTTTTCTATTTCTATCGACTTGAATCATATCAAATCCTGCATTTAGAAATAGACTGATTGGATTGAATACTGATTCACTGCCATAATTTCTTCCTTTGAAATAATAGATCTCTCGTGCTGAAACTTTACCGACTGTAAGAATCAAAGAGAACAATATAACTGCAGAGAATGATCGCATTTTCAGGAATATCAAGAATTCAGAATTTAGTATTTACAAAGTTTTTAATTTCAATATCATTTTTAATTAACAACAGTTCGAATTTAGTTAAAACTTCATTCGAATTTAATTGAGTCATACATTCATGTTGACGAGGGCATTCTATCAAATTGCACTGAATACATTCAAGTTCGTTGAATCTTACCCATTCATGTTTGCTCCCATATGGCCCTTGCTCAAATGGGCTTGTTGGACCATGGATTGCCAATGTCGGAATTCCAATTGCAGCACTGATATGCATTGGTCCGGAGTCATTTGCAATTACTGCATTGCACTTTGACATAAGGGCTGCCATTTCTCTAATAGAAGTTTTTGGAGCCAATACAGAAAATTCTTTTATACTATTGTAAATTTCTTCTGCATTAGATTTGTCGCTTTCTCCCCAAAGAACGATAAACTTTAACAAATATTTTGATCTAATTGCTTTGCAAATTTCAATAAACTTCGAAGGTTTACATCTCTTTGAGTCCCAACCGCCGCTCGGCGAAATCCCAATAACTATATTATCAAGATTATTTGAAATGAATACATTTTTAGCAAAATCTTTTTCATCATCTTTAATGCGGTAAATTAATTCTTTAGTTACAGTTGGAATGTCGAGTGATTCCAATTGGAATAAATTTACCTCGGCTGAATGATACAGTGCATCTTTTCTGTTTACAGCAAGATCATACGCATATCGTCTTCCACGTCGATTGAAGCCAACTTTTGCTTTTCCTTTTGATAGAAATGTTAAAAGCGCAGATCTTGGATTAGTATACAAATCAAAAACAATATCATATTTCTTTTTTCGTAACTTTAATACAGCTTTAATTGTGTTAAGAACACCTTTTCTCTGAACAGCAATTATCTCATTTAATTCTGATAGATTATTAATTATTGGAACAGAAGGAGGCTCAGTTAAGAAATCGATCTTTGCGTTCGGAAAATAAATAGCGAGGTTTCGAATTACAATAGTTGAAAGGAGGACATCTCCAATTCCCCTTAGCTTGATAAGTAAAATTCGATTAACATCGATTCGATTTTTTATCATAATAATTTTAACTAAATTAATTAAAACTTTTCTATTCCAAAAATTGATGTTGAATATTATCGATGCTTTGAAATTGGCTGCAGAATTTCTTGAGAAAAAGAATATTGAAAGTCCTCGTTTGAACGCGGAATTATTGCTTTGTAAAATTCTCTATTCAGATCGCGTGGGAATCTACACACAGTTTGATAAACCGCTTAAAAACTCTGAATTAACTCAATATCGAGAATTACTTCAAAGAAAAAGCAGACATGAACCCCTTCAGTACATTCTTGGTAGTGTGAATTTTTATGGATTAACTTTCCTGGTCGATAACAATGTATTGATCCCTCGACCTGAAACAGAGTTACTAGTATCTTGTGTTTTAGAAAATATGGACTCCTCTGATGTAAATCTTTTAGACATCGGTTGCGGTTCAGGGAATATTGGCATTACAATAGGGAAGCTTGTTCCTGATTCGAAAGTGACGTGTTTAGATATATCGTCGGAAGCATTATCATTAGCACAAAAAAATGCTAAATTAAATTCAGTTAATGATATAGAGTTCATCAAATCAGATATACTTAGAGAAAATCTTCATGCTAAAAAATATGATCTTGTTATTTCGAATCCTCCTTATGTTTCGATAAGTGAAAAAAAAAATATGCAGAAAGAAATAGTTGATCATGAGCCTGCGATAGCGCTTTTTGTTCAGGATGAAATGTTATTTTACAAGCGAATCTGTGAGATTTGTCGCAGTATTTTGAAATCTTCTGGAAAATTGTTTTTTGAGATTGGACAAGGTCAAGCGGAAAGAGTTCTGGCTTTACTTAGAGAAAACAATTTTCATAATATTAAGATTGAAAGAGATCTGTATAAAATCGAAAGAATTATTTGGGGAGAGTTACAATGAAAGCCGTTGTTCAAAGAGTTAGTAGTGGCAGTGTAAAAATAGATACAGAATATGTTCGCAAGATAGAAAGCGGTTTAGTTGTTCTGCTTGGTGTTAAACAAAATGATAACTCAGCGGTCATCAAAAAGATTGCAGAAAAAATTTGTAACCTCAGAATATTTAATGATGAGAACGAAAAACTGAATAAGTCTATTATAGATATCAGCGGAGAAATGTTGATTATATCGCAATTCACTATTTATGGCGATTGCAGAAAAGGAAATAGGCCTAGTTTTACTGAAGCAGCAGATGCTGAATTGGGTAATAAACTTTACTTGGAATTCGTTGAGCATGTATCCAATATAATCGGTGTTGATAAAGTTAAAACGGGAATCTTTGGCGCGATGATGTCGGTTGAAATAATAAATAATGGACCTGTCACATTAATCGTGTCGTCGGAGAATGAGTAAAGTTTATAATAGTTTGTACATGCAAAATTATTGGGAATAAACAATCACATGCTGCGAAATGTTTTAATGATATTCTTGGATGGAGTTGGTATTGGAAAGAATGATCCTGAAAGAAATCCATTCGTAAAATTTAAGTACGATTTTATTGACGAATATTTTGGGGGTTTTCCGACACGAAGAAAATCCAGAATTAGCAGTAAATATTTTTCTCTCTTTCCGGTTAATGCAACACTCGGATTGCCGGGTCTTCCGCAGAGTGGAACAGGTCAGACGAGTATTTTTTGTGGCGTGAATGCTGCAAAAACAATTGGACAGCATTTTGGGCCATATCCATATTCAACGCTTAAACCCATTATAAAAGATAAAAATATCTTTCAATCACTGCTTGAGCAAGATTATCGAGTGAACTTCGCAAATGCTTATCCGCAGCGATTCTTCGACTATATTGAAACGGGGAGGAAATCTCTATCTGTAACAACTCTTTCATACCTGAACGCAAATCAGCGGTTGCGAAGCGTTGAAGACGTTTTAGAGAAAAAAGCAATTACTGCTGAGATTACTAATCAAATATGGAATGAAAAATTGGGTTACTCACTTCCAATCGTCTCCCCTCAAGAGGCAGGAAAAATATTTTATGATTTAGGAAAACCATTTCACTTTAATCTGTTTGAATACTTTCTAACCGATCATGCTGGCCATAGTCAAGATTTTAATTTTGCCTATCACGTCATTCGGAATTTTGATGGTTTCATGGAGGGAATATTATCTAATTTCGACTATAGGAAAAATCTACTTTTGGTTATTTCCGACCATGGCAATATTGAAGATTTATCTGTTAAGACTCATACGCGTAATTCGGCGTTAGGAATAGCTGTTGGGAAATATCATAATAGATTTGCTGCTCGAATAAAATCATTGAATGATGTGAAACGCAGTATCGTTTCGTATATAAATGGTAAGTAAAAACCTATTTTTAATTAGTTTTATTTCGCTGGCATCAGGAATTATTGCAGCTGAACATTTTTCGTTCAGGTCTATGGATTTGTTAATTTTATTAAGTATCCCAATTGTTCTTACCATTGTAAGATTATTTCTCTTTAATAAAATATTTGTTAATTCACTACTTCTTATAAGTTTAATTTTTCTTTGCGGTATTGGTGTTTATCAATTACAAAATCAAAATACTGCCGGCGAAGAGTTCATTGATCATCTTTACAATAGAAAGATATTCGTCAAAGGTACAATTGGTGAAATTGACTGCATCAATAAAAATAAAATCAAATTCATTCTTGCGTCCGATGAAATTGGATTAGAGGGAAAGATCCTTCCAATAAAGATTAGTTCCTTAGTAGAGATAACTCCATCGCGCGCAGATGAGTTGTCATTGAACGTCTACAACTCGATAATAAAAATTGGCAATGTAATTCAAATTGAAGGGTATTTTAAAAAACCGGTCGGACAAATCTATCCAGGTGATTTTGATTATTTAAAATATCTAGAATGGAAAAATGTCAGTGGATTAATTACCTGTAACGAGTATTCCAGAATCGATTTACTCGAACATTATAAATATCACTTTTCCTTCGGAAATCTTATCAGTGATTTACGGTTAAAAATTATTAACCAGATAGATAAAAACTTGGAGACAAATACTGGGTTTCTGCTTCGTGGATTACTAACGGGTGATAGAAGCGAAATACCTGCCGATGTTAAAACAAATTTTGTTAACTCAGGCGTTGCTCATGTTCTTGCTGTATCCGGATTACATACAGGTTACATTTTGATCATTCTTATTGCATTGTCCGGCAGATTCAATAAATATATACAGTTCTTTCTGGTTTCACTTGGATTAATGTTGTTCATCCAAATAACCAATGCTTCTCCATCAGTTATACGAGCTTCGTCGATGGCAATATTGTGGCTCGCAACAAAATTACTTCAGCGGAAATCTAATCTATTAAGCACTATCTCGATTTCCGGAATAATCATTTTAATGCTAAAGCCCAACGATCTTTTCAATCCTGGTTTTCAACTATCATTCGGTGCTGTATTATCTATCGCGCTTGTATATCCATTGTTCGATAAACTGAAGGGGAAGCTTGTTAATAAAATTCCAAAGTTTCCTATGAGAAATTCAATAATCGATTTATTCCTTGTTTCTCTTGCTGTACAAATTGGGACTCTTCCTTTTGTAATTGGATACTATGAAAAGCTTTCCATTATTTCATTAGTTGCTAATATTTTTGTCATTCCGCTGATTGGAATTATTCTTGCTTCAGGAATCATCTCCCTAATAACACTAAATATATTTCCATTCTTATTTTCCATTTATGAACTTGCTTCATCGGCATTAGTCAATATTACTCTCAACCTAATTAAAGCATTCGGTGAAGTGTCATTTGCATTTGTTGTGATAGATAACTATTCATCAATCAATGCGGTGATTTATTTTTTCTTTATTGGATTCTTCATCTATTTTTTTAATAGAAGTGAAAGTAAATTATTCAGAGCGATTCTGCCGGTCTCAGTCATTTGTTTATACATGATATACTTTCCATTATTTCAAAAGAAATATTTAGAAAATGATCAAACATATTTGATTATAATGGAGACAGAGAATATCTCATCTATAAGTGTAATTGATCCTAACTCAAGAGTAATAAAAATCAGGAAAGTAAAAGATTCATCATTAATAAATGAACTGGTGAATGAAGTCGGAAAATGCCTAAGAATTAATGAGAGATTATTGAATGATGAGCTAAAGTTGAAATTAATTGAGGGATTTACGCTAGACGAGATAAAAATTATCGATTCAGAACTCGATCTTGGTTTGAATTTAATAAATGATCAGAAGCCCCATCAATTCATGTTCAGCTCTAATGATATTTTAGTTGATACAAATTCATCTAGAACTATTTTTTCGAACAGCGTTATTTCTCCTCAAATTAGAGAAAATCATACACTCAATAAATACTTGATTGATACTAAGCACTCAATAATTCTTATTTCGGATTCCAACGCGATTGAACTTAATCCTAAAACCACTATTCGCGCCTCTGGAGTTGAACTCAAAAAGGGATTCCTAAGAATATATTCGGAGATCGGAATTGATTCAATGAATTTCTTAATTAATGATATTGAAAATAAATCTTATAGATTTACTGAGGCAGAGGAAAGTTCGCAAAATCAAAGACGAATTCTTGGGACCAGAATTTTTAAACTTGATAAAAATAACATTGAGGAAATAGATTGGCGAAAGATATAAATACATACTTAGAAGAGAATGAACCTGTTGGCTCTTTGGATTTCATTGCAGCAGCTATTAAAATATTCTTCGATAACATCGGATATATATTTTCGCGTGTATTTCTGCTTAATTTAATTTTAATCTTGCTCGCAATGTTTACCATACTTCAACTCGATTTTCAACTTAATTATTCATATCTAAATTCAGCAAATGGTATATATGTGGTGATTATTCTGATTATACTGCTCATAAGTATACAATCATCTACTCGGATTCAGCTATCAAAAAGATTTTTGCTACGCACAGATTTCTATAGCACAAAAATTATCTGGTATTCATTGCCACAAATTATTATTCAAAGCTCTTTACAGATTTTAGTCTCAAATTTTTCAACGTTAGTATTTATAGTATTTCTGGTAATGCCGGCGATCATCAATATGATATTTCCGATTACTTCAACTTACTTTTATCATGATTGGATTCATTATTTCAAAGTAAGACAATCGTCAGTGATGCGGATATCACTGCAAAAACAAATCCAACATTTTTGGTGGAAATCGTTTATAATCGGATTAACCTCACGAATACTCTTAGTGATAGCTGCGTCGACTGTTTTCGTATCTATCTTTCTTGCTTATGAATTCATCAGAGTATTTCTTGGCGGTGAATTATTTGTATTTATCGAAGATAGAATTACTATTCTTAGAATCATTGGATTGTTCTCAATCATATTCTTTTTGTTTTTTAGCTCAATTACATATCTTTGTTTCATTATTTTATATGATTACATATCATTAAAAAAAGATGGTTTGTATCTCAAAAAAGAGTTAGAAAAAATTACTTCAGATGACTCCTGCAGAAAAGAAAACTGAAAATTCCAAGCAAGATGACTTGATCCATGTTAGGGCAGCAATAAGTGGTGACCAAGATGCTTATTCCTGGCTATTGAAGAAGTACAAACCTTCTCTGCAAAGCTTGATCTATAAAATGGTATTCGACAAGAAAGAAGTCGAAGATCTTACGCAAGAAGCATTCATTAAAGCTTTCGCTTCTTTGCCATCATACAATCAAGAGTTTGCTTTTTCAACTTGGCTGTTTAGGATTGGTATAAACAATACAATCGATTACATCAGGAAAAAGAAACTGACGACTTTTTCAATCGAATCTGGAATGGAAGATGTAGAGAATGATGGCCCATTTGAAATTCCCGATACATCCTTTCTTGCAGATAAAGAAATTATTCTTGAACAGCGGCAGCAAATTATTAATAATGCAATAGATTCACTTCCAGAAAGATATAAGAAAGTAATTGAATTAAGACATCAAGAGGATATGTCTTATGAAGAAATTGCCGAATTGATGGATCTGCCGCTTGGTACGGTAAAAGCCCATCTTTTCAGAGCGAGGGAATTGCTCAATAAACAGCTTAAAGATAAGATCAGGATGATCTGAATTATTTTTTTTTAACGTCTGTTCGCTTAACTAAAATATTATCAATTATTCCGTACTCTTTTGCATCTTCAACCGACATATAACGATCTCTATCAGTATCTTTCTCGATCTGCTCGATCTCTTTTCCAGTATGCTGTGATAATATTTGATTCAGTCTTTGCTTGATCTTAATTATCTCTTCAGCTTGAATACTGATATCAGATGCAGTTCCTTGAAATCCTCCCCATGGCTGATGGATCATAATTCGAGAATTTGGTAAAGAAGTTCTTTTCCCTTTAGTTCCACCAGCGAGGAGAATTGCACCCATGCTTGCAGCAAGTCCGATACAGATTGTTGCAATATCACACTTGATATATTGCATTGTATCGTAAATTGCCAATCCAGCACTTACACTTCCGCCAGGAGAATTGACATAGAGGTTAATATCTTTATCCGGATCCTCAGATTCGAGGAAAATCAATTGTGCAATTATCAGACTTGCAATATGATCGTCGATTGGAGTACCAATAATAATAATTCTTTCACGTAGTAATCGTGAGAAGATGTCCATTCCGCGTTCACCGCGGCCAGTTTGTTCAATTACGTATGGAACTAACTGATTGTATATTTTCTCGCTCATATATACTCCTAATTAAACACTTTTTTTAACAGTTTTTATTTGTGCATTTTCTTTTAGCAGTTTAAACGCTTTTTCATTCTTGAGATTCGAAAGGAAGTAACTAGAATTAGTCAAATATTCTTTCATCTTATTTTTTGTGATGCCGGTTTTTTCTGATTCGGTCTCAGCAACTTTATCAATCTCTTCATCATCAACTTTAAGGTTGTGATCCTGAAGAAGCTTATCACGCAAGATCATCCACTTAACTCCCCAAATTGCATCGGGCTTCTTGGATTCACGCATTTTTTCTATATTAACTTCCGATGGAAATTTCTTGTTCGGGTATTTAGTTTTTTCCTCTTCAATAAATGAAGCCAAAGTTTTTTCTATGAAACTATTTGGAGGATTGAAATCATTTTGACGGACAAGCTCACTCATTAAACTCGAGTGAAAGATTCTTTGTGATATATTTTCATATCTTCCGACTAAATTATCTTTCACCTTTTGACGAAACTCTGGTACAGTTTTAATTTCACCCTTCGTTAGTTCAGATACAAACTCGTCATTCAGTTCGGGTAAAATAACTTTTTCAACAGAGCAAACTTTAACTTGGAATTTTTCCTCTTCGGGTACATGGTCATGCCCTTCATGATGTTCATGCTGAGGAACATGGGTAAAAATAAATTCATCTCCGGAGTTTTTTGAAATTAAAGACTCGATCAAATTTTTGTTTGCATCTGGAGAATTCAAGTAAAGTTTTGTTTTTTCGGTTTTCTCGCCAATGATTGCTAAACCGCTTTTATCCACGCGTACAATCTCTATCTCGATTATAACTTCATTATCGACTACTGAATCTATTACTTCAGATTTATGTTTTGAGAATAGAACTTGTTTTATTTCTTCATCAATAAAGTCTTCACTTATTTCGTATTCTATTTTTTCTGCTGCTATTTTTTTGATATCTTTTAACTCTATTTCAGGATATGTCTCATACTTCATTTTGAATTCGATGTTGTCATTATCATCGATATCCAAATGTGAAAGTACGGGTGTACTAATTACATCAATATTTCTTGCATCGATTTCTTTCCAGAATTTTTCAACAACGATTTTGTCAAGATTTTGAATTTTTAAACTTTCTCCATGAGTTTTTTTTACGAGGGAGAGTGGAGCTTTCCCTTTTCTAAAACCAGTAATTGTAATTTTTTTAGCCTCACGTTGATACATCTTTTCGAAAAAATCAGATGCTTCAGCAGAATCCATTTTTACAGACATTTCATGTTCACAATTTTCCAACTTTTGGACTTCTATACTCAAATTTACCTCTTAATGTTTTTGTTAGTGCGAAAGAGGGGACTCGAACCCCTACGAGTTTCCTCACTAGATCCTAAGTCTAGCGCGTCTGCCAGTTCCGCCACTTTCGCAGTAATATATATCATTTCGAAATTCGGTTACAAAAGTAACAAAAATATTTGTCTTCAAAAAGTTCATTAGCCGTAATCACTTGTTTTAATTCCGAAATGAAGTTTTTTATCATAGAATTCAATTATAAGCAACTTTCTTGCTTATTTATTTGTGCATCCATAACTTGGAAATAAATTCTTGAGGTAAAATGAAATTCACTGGTGTTGATTATTATTCGATCGACGATTCCTTCACGGAAGAAGAAAAATTAATTAGAAATACTCTTAGAGAATTTGTCGACGATAATGTTATTCCAATTATTGAAAAGCATTATCGTGATGGAACATTTCCAATTGACTTGGTCCAAAAACTCGCTGAGCTCGGTGTTTTCGGTGCAACTCTACCGCAAAAGTATGGATGTGCTGAACTTAATAACATAGCTTATGGTATGATAATGCAAGAACTCGAACGCGGCGATAGTGGAATAAGAAGTTTTGCATCAGTGCAGAGTGCTTTAGTTATGTATCCAATTTTTACCTTTGGCAGTGAGGCACAAAGGTTTTGTTGGTTGCCAAAATTATCGAAGGGAGAAAAAGTTGGATGTTTCGGACTGACTGAACCTGATTATGGGTCAAATCCCGGAGGAATGATAACACGTGCGGAAAAAGTTGATGGAGGATATGTATTGAATGGAGCAAAGATGTGGATTACAAACGGAACAATTGCGGACGTGGCTGTGGTTTGGGCAAAGCTGGATGGTATAGTTAATGGATTTTTAGTTGAGAAAGACTTCAAAGGGTTCACGGCGCCTGAAACAAAGAATAAACATTCTCTGCGTGCTTCAATTACTTCAGAATTGATTTTTGACAATGTATTTGTTCCTGAAAGCCATTTTCTTCCAAATACATCGGGATTAAAATCTCCGTTAATGTGTTTGAGTCAAGCACGATACGGAATTGCGTGGGGCGTTATCGGTTCAATGATGGTTGCTTACACGACTGCACTTGAATACGCAAAGTCGCGGGTGCAATTTTCGAAACCAATAGCAGCTTACCAATTAACTCAAGCAAAATTAGTCAACATGCTTACTGAAATCACCAAAGCACAGCTTATAGTTTTTCAATTGGGAAAACTGAAAGATCAAGGAAAAGCAAAATTTACACAGATATCACTTGCAAAGCGGAACAACTGTGATGTTGCTCTGAATCTTTGCAGAATATCCCGTGAGATTTTAGGTGCAAACGGAATTCTTGATGAATATCCGGTAATGAGGCATGCAGCTAATTTAGAATCAGTGAAAACGTACGAAGGTACTCATGAAATGCATACCTTAATAGTTGGAGAAGACATTACCGGCTACCCTGCGTATGATTAAGAATATTATATTCAAAGTATAAAAACATTTGAGATAGAAATGAAAGAGAAAGTCTTATTTGAAGCACTAACATTTGATGATGTACTGCTTGTTCCGAGGAAGTCAAACGTACTTCCACGAAATGTTGACCTGAAAACGAAACTCACAAATAGTATCATACTAAATATTCCAATCATCTCTGCTGCAATGGATACGGTTACCGAATATGAATTTGCAATCGCCATCGCTCGTGAGGGGGGAATTGGAATTTTGCACAAGAATATGTCGATCTCACAGCAAAAAGAAATGGTCGAAAAAGTCAAGCGATCAGAAAGCGGGATGATAAAGGATCCAATTACTGTTCGGCCTGAACAAACTGTTCGTGAGGCACTTGAACTAATGCAGAAATATCACATTTCCGGAATTCCAGTTATTAATGACGATCTTTTTTTAGTTGGAATTCTCACAAATAGAGATTTAAGATTTGAACCTAATCTCAATCTTCATGTTCAAGAGATAATGACTAAGGAAAATTTAATCACAACAACTTCAGGAACTACTTTAGAAAAAGCTGAACAGATTCTCCAGAAATATAAAATTGAAAAATTACCGGTTGTGGATAAAAAAGGAAAGTTAATAGGACTGATTACATTTAAAGATATTCAAAAAAAGAAAAAGCATCCATTTGCTTGTAAAGACAACTTCGGTCGATTGAGAGTAGGTGCTGCAGTTGGTATTGATGGGACGACGATTGAACGTGTTGATGAGCTGGTAAAATCATCAGTCGATATTATAGCTGTCGATACGGCTCATGCGCATTCCCAAGGTGTCTTGGACATGGTTAGAAATATTAAAAAGAAATATCCTTCAATTGAAATTATTGCAGGAAATGTTGGGACTGCAGAGGCAACAACAGATGTGATCAAGGCTGGTGCAGATTGTGTTAAAGTCGGAATTGGTCCGGGTTCAATTTGTACAACCCGTGTGATCGCTGGAATTGGTGTACCACAGATCTCAGCTGTGATTGAATGTTCTAAAGCAGCCGGAAAATTTAAAGTGCCTATTATTGCCGATGGTGGAATTAAACAAACAGGAGATATTCCTAAAGCGATTGCAGCCGGTGCTGATTCAGTGATGATTGGAGGATTATTCGCTGGAGTTGAGGAAAGTCCTGGTGAAAAAATTCTATATGAAGGGAGAAGCTTTAAAGTTTATAGAGGAATGGGTTCTCTTTCTGCTATGCAAAAAGGGAGTAAAGATAGATATTTTCAGGATGTCGAAGAAGATATCACTAAACTTGTTCCTGAAGGAATCGAAGGACGAGTTCCATTTAAAGGTCCTTTATCCGATACAATTTATCAGATGCTTGGCGGATTAAGATCTGCAATGGGTTATTGCGGAGTCAAAAATATCGATGAACTAAAAACGAAATCAAAATTTATCAAGGTTACTGAGGCTGGACTGCGGGAAAGCCATCCGCATGATATAATCATCACGAAAGAATCACCAAACTACCGTACTAAGATTAACTGATGAATAAACGACAATTCAAGAGAAGAATATCATCTGTAAGGAGAAGTTTATCTCTAACAAAAAGTCGTGCTTTCATCAGTTTCACTCCCAATGATTTACGTTACCTTACTGGATTAAATTCTTCTAATGCCTGCTGTATCTTAACCAGTGATAAATTCATAATAATTACTGATTCTAGATACAAGGAGGAATCACTCAAGTTAAATTCACTTGCTGAGATTTTTATCTGCGAAATTTTCATTATTAAAACTCTTGCTTCGTTATTTAGCAAAAATACCTTTGTTGAAATTTTACTGCAAACAGAGAAACATCCCATTAAGCTTTACAAGGATTTGATTAAAATATTCGGAGAAAGAAAGATTAAGCTAAATGATAGATTACTTGACTGTACGATTTCAATTCATGATGGGTTCGCTATTGAATCGATAAGTAAAGCTGTGCGAATTGCAGAGAAATCATTTCTGCAAATCATTCCTTACGTAAAAGAGGGAATTTCTGAACATGAACTCCAGACTGAACTCAGGTATCGTCTAAATATAAATGGATCTGAAGAAGAAAATTTTTCCCCAATCGTGCTGTTTGGAAAAAACTCTTCTCTGCCGCATGGGAAATCAAAAGCCACTAAATTGAAATTAAACTCTCCTATATTGATTGACTGGGGAGCAGTTGTTAACGGCTATTATTCAGATTTAACAAGAAATATTTATTTTGGCAGACCATCCGAAAAATATTTACAAGTTCATGAAATTGTTTTACGTGCGAATCAATTTTCTATCGAAAAAATTATAGCTGGAACAAATGTCAAAACACTTCATAACAGTGTCATTGAATATTTCTCAAAATATAAGCTTGCAAGTTATTTTGGTCATGCATTGGGACACGGGCTTGGTTTAGATTTGCACTCATATCCAAGAATATCCAAGAACAGCGATGATGAACTGTTCAAAAATCAAATTGTTACGATTGAACCTGGATTATATATTCCATCATGCTTTGGTGTCCGGATTGAAGATGACATTTTAATCAAGGGAAAAGGGAATGAAGTGTTGAGTAGACTCCCCCGTGAACTTATAATCATTTAATTTTTTATGCCGCATAAAGTATTAGTAATATCATATTATTTTCCGCCCATGGGTTTTAGTGGCGTACAGCGAATTACAAAATTCGTTAAGTACATGAAGGATTTTGATTGGGAGCCAACGGTTCTCACAATTAATCCTAAAACGTATTATGCCTTTGATGAATCGCTTTTAAGGGAAGTTGAGGATGCAAAAGTTAGGATTGTTAGAACGAATCCCAAAGATCCAACTCAGAGATTATTCTCTCAATCCAAACTCAAAAACGATTTCTCGAGAAAAATCCTAAACAGAGTCAGTCAGACTTTTCTGCTTCCGGATAACAAACGCGGATGGATGTCCGATGCACTAAAAGTTGCTTCTGAGCTTTTACAGAATGAAAAACATGACATAATATTTGCAACCGCCCCGCCGTACACTACTTTTAGAATTGGCGACGAACTCAAAAGAAAATTCGATATTCCTCTGATTTTAGATTACCGTGATGCATGGCTTGATGATGTTCTTTCGTGGTATCCTACTCCAATTCACCGCACTATAGTAAAAAAAATGGAACAACGAGTTCTTTTAAATACAAATAAAATAATTGTCTATACCAGACAGCTTAAAGAACATTTGTTGATCAATTATCCCTTTTTATCTTCGGAGGATATTAAAATTATTCC